>CP060232.1:600000-900000 GCA_023898645.1 Candidatus Nomurabacteria bacterium
CGGAGTACGTACAACCGCCGTCGATATATTTGTTACAGATATCGAAAAGAGTGAATATGCGATTCAACAGGTTGTCAAAGCCATGCCAACTGGCGCCACCATGCTCGCTCGGCCGCTCCGTATGACCAAACCAGAGCAGTGGGGTGAAGGAGTCTGGCGAATCACTGTCATAGGTGAAACCACTCCTGGTCGCGAATGGTTAATGGAAAAGTATTTCGTCAACGCCATTACAAAGCTAGACGAAGAGGCCAAAAAAGTCGACAAGTTACTGGCGCTTGAACCAATCGCATATTACGCCGACCCGGTCGCCGACAAACGCTTCAAACGCGCCGTCCGCGTCAAGAGCACGTAACCCCATATCTGTGGTACAATATTTTGTGTAAAGGGGCATAGTACAACGGCTAGTATAGCGGTCTCCAAAACCGTAGATTGAGGTTCGATTCCTCATGCCCCTGCCATAATGGATAAAGCGCATTTTCGGCGCTTTTTTCGTTATTTTGACCCCCGTTATTTTCACTATTTGTAAAAGTTCTATCATTTGATTTTCGTGTTCCTAATAATTCGCGTGTTTTCGAACTATATTTAGCGATCAGTTCAGCACGATCCTTCAAGCTAACAGATACAGAATCGTTCTTAAACATGATATTTTCGAACAGTTCTATCAAAATCTGGCGTTTCTCATCATCGTCCTTTTCGTCGTAGTATTTAGCTGCTCGTTGCGATAGTTCTAGCATGTATATGCCGCGTCGTTTCCGTTCAGTTACAGTGCTATCAAACGACGCCATGGCAAGCTCTAGGGTTTCAATCTCGTTCATGAATGACTCGTGCTTAGCTTCGTATCGCTCCTGTGTGATGACGCCTGCAAGCTTGTCGTCGTATAGGGCTTCGTCCATAGACTTAATACGCTCTATGCGCGCCTTCGTGTTCTGTTCGACTTCCGCGCGGTTATCTGCGGCCTTCTCGACATCAGATTGCATGCTC
This sequence comes from Candidatus Nomurabacteria bacterium, assembly GCA_023898645.1. NCBI lineage: Bacteria > Candidatus Nomuraibacteriota > Candidatus Nomurabacteria bacterium. The sequence continues at coordinate 600,982 of CP060232.1, forward strand.
TCAACGACCCACTCTAGAATACTCTGAGAAGGGCATAAAAGGCGCTCAAGCTCCTGCTTTACAGCCTCTTGCACTACATCTTCGCGGATATATTTATACTTACGATTCTTGCATCGCTCATCACGACGCTGGCAAGCTCCATAATAACGGCCTTTCTGCAGTTGCCATGAAACCTGACTGCCACAAGTCGCACAGGTAACAACTCCTTTTAAAGATACGTTGTGCCGTACCTGTTTTTTAGGTCGCTTACCGTGCAGCTTATCTTGTACAGCCTCCCACACTTCGCGCCTTACTATTGGTGTTTGAGCACCAGGGTATTCCTGTCCATTAAAACGATTAATCCCTATGTAAAAGGGATTTAGAAGTATTTTATGTACGTGACTCTCTGGTATCGGTCTACCGTTGCGTGTTGTTAGTCCAATCTCTCGCATCTTTGCAGCAACAGATTCAATTGATTGGCCGGGTTTTAGGTATAGCTCAAACATCGCCCTGACTGAGTTCATTGTGGTCGGGTTTGGAACATGTATACGTTTACCGTGATCAGTTACGGTCATATATCCGACAGGAGGTACGGCCGGTAGCCATCCTTGAGCTAGCTTTTCCGCCCAGCCCTTCATAGCCTCTTCTCGTAAGTTGTCAGTGTATTTCTTGGCAACAGCTAAGTGGATATTCCACATAAACTTAACGTCAGACTTCGACTCCTTGTGTAGCTGGATGTTCTCTTTGACGAGATGGAGCATCCGATCAGCGTCTTTACTGAGCCAATCATCAATAGCAACGGCATCCTTCATATTGCGTGTGAGCCTGTCGGTCTTTTCGACAGCCAGATGATAGATAGCGTTCTTATTCATGTAGGTTAGAAGTTCCTTGAATATCCTGCGACTCTGTTCTTTTGATGCTGTCTCGGCTATTTTAAATATCTTATCGACTATAAAGCCCTTATTGGCACAATATCCTGTGAGGAGCTTTACTTGAGAGTCGAGGGAATACCCCTCGTCCTCCTGCGACTTACTCGATACGCGAGCCAATATTACAGCTCTGCTTTTCTTATTCATTATCTTTACCCTCCGTGCGTGCAACACCTAAGATATCCCTGTCACCAGCGAGCACCTTATATACGGTTATTAGACTCTCTCCGACGTTTTTCGCTTCTTTGTGGGTGACTGGTCGATTCTGCTCAGATTCAAGTATCTGGCGTAGCTCCTCGATACGCTCATTGTCGACGGTTATAACACCGGCAATTTTTTGCGTGATACCCTTGAATGACTTCTTACTTACCATATACCCTCCATGAAACGAAAAAGACGCTCCGAGATTGGCTACGTCTTAATAATTCGACTAGGTACGGGTTTATTTATCCCAGGGTCGTCCTGGTTTTGGTCGTTCTTTTAGTTCTTTTTTAACTAAGTCTTTGAGTTGTTTGTCTCCAGTGCTTGCAAGCAATTGAAGCATCAACTCGCTAAGTGTGAGTCCTTTTTGCTTTGCCACAATCTTCGCTCGCTCACGCAGATCGTCGGTTACGCGTATTTGCATGCTGACTATCTTTCTGGACATTTGTCCCTATTCTAACATGTATTACTCTTTAATGATATGCATTCGTATCTAGCCGAATTATTAACGTACAACCTCTATATAAATAGTATTACTATTTAACATAAAAAGCAATACTAATTAAACATATTTATGATGTATTATTTACTAACTGTGCATAGGTAGTAAACAGGTAATATTTAACAGTAGTATACATTTACTTTTTACTCTCTTCTTATATATACTACGTATAGGAGAGAGAAGTGGTTATAAGTAGTGAAGAAAGTAATCAGAAATTAACTGGTCAACAGCAACGTATTCTAAAGTTATTATTCAAGTTCAGATTTGTATCAGCAGGGTTATTAGCTATGGTTATGGGTATTCGTAGAGAGGGTGTCTATCAAGTCTTAGAGCAGCTAGTAGGTAAAGGTCTAGTAACAAAGGTATACAAAGAGCAGTGGCGGATAGATCGCAAACCAGCGTACTATTATTTGAATAAATCTGGTGTGACAATCACTCGTAAGCTTATGGATGTCAAAGAGTCTGTCGTCCATGCCCTATATAAGAATGATGAGATGACAAATGATTTTGTCGAGCATAGCCTGAAGCTTATCCGGTGTTACGCATCTATCATGCAGCACCTCCCCGAAGGCTCAGATATATTCTCCAAGACCGAGATTAACCGTTTCAAACAGTTCCCTAAAAACCGCCCAGACCTGTATATACGCACTCCGGATGGTAAAGAGGCTATTGTGGTCATAGTCGACGACAAGCCCCTCTATATCGTCCGTAAACGTTTAGATGAGATAGTAGCCCATAGCGAAGATGAAGGCTGGCCGTCCGACAATTACCCGACTATATGCTTTATCCTAAAAGATCATTCTGCTAAGTATAGCTTTCTCTATACCACCAGCAAGAAACTAGAGAGCATGGGCCTAGAAGAGAGCGAGCTACCAATTCTCGCCGCCACTCTCGGGTCATTCGACGAGCCCATCTCCTCACCGTGGTCTACACCTCTTAAGCCGAAAGAACACTCTCAGCTGTTTGCATAACTATCAGGACATGCGCTGACGTGACGATTGCCTGTAAGCTTGCGCACGGGTAATGGTCACGGCTCTTTCGCCATATAGTAAGTAGCTAATTGATATTTTATTGCTCGGCGAGTGTGGCAGACGTGTACGTTCTGTCCACCGGACAGTACGTACCGACTGACGCGCTGGACGCGGCAACTACTAAACAATAATCAACCGATGTCGTGCCGTAGGTACGTCTCTGGTATGGTTCATTCTTGCACTTGAGGACTTCACTGCGGAACGCATGTGAATGTCCGAGAGGGTAAGTATGGAACATGCCTGTATGTTATTGGTTGGATAGACATTTAAATAGTCCTTTAGGGCTTTTTAAATGGTCTACCCGCTATATCTTTCCTGGCTCAGGCAGTTTTTCGTCTTGCCTAGGACGGTCAGCTATAACCCCGGATAGCTCACAAGCCTACCTATCGTCTCTTCGTTATATTCATCGACAAGCTCCAGTTCGTAAAGCCGCTCATCGTAGTAATCTCGTAGCTCACTTGCCAGCCGAACCAGCTTCTCATCCATCTCCCAGTCCTCAATGGTGCAGCTGTTGGCAACCGCGCCACGCATCCCGTCGCCTAAGTAATTCTGATAGGCGCTCAAATACTCATCTTCGTAGCCAAAGTCGCTTAAGTCAAGCTCTACGCCTCCACCGCGGTGACTAATTTCTTCTCGAGTAATGTTTTCTTGAATACTCATCTCAAACTCCAATGCTTTAATTTCTACTAAACCAAAAAGGAGCTGTTTATCGTCCAGCTCCACGACGTAACGCACCAAACTAAAACCGAGGAGCTAATACTCCTCGGCTAACATAATAGTGAGAACTCGCTGACAGTCCGGATCGAGCGGATCGCACCACTTACTCAAATTCTCATCGTAGTAATCTATCTTCCAGAAGATTTTCTCTCCGGCTACTTTCAGTGAGCCAAAATCGTGCTCACCGTACGGATCGTTATCTTCGTTAAAGTCCGTATAATCCCTGACACCAACAAATACTTCGTTGGCGGCGGATCCCATCGCCACGATTCCTTTCGTGACGGTACAACCTTGCATGCTACGACGATGCTCGTCGTTTAGCGCAGCTATCTTTGCTGACGTTTCGTTTTGTATTACTTCTGTGGTCATATAACCCTCCTTGCTTAACGAGAGGGCTTTCTCCCTCTCTGTCTGATAGGGCTCGGGATGACACCAAAGCTGTCATAGGTGGAGATTCCCATTAAGATATTCAATTAAAAGAAAACAACTTATATCTTAGGGCTGAATACTACCTTGATAGCTTTGGTTCACCCGTATACTGAGAAGACAGAGGGAGGAAGACTCTTACGGACTAAGGTATAATCAGCACATGGATATTCCACTTTGGGCTTGGGCCTTAGGCTTTTTAGCGATAATAGCTGTAATCGAGCACTTCTCTGAAAAGAAAGATCGGTTAAGCGGTGTTGAAAGTAAAAATACAAACAGCGCCGATGATCTAGACCGAATTAGCGGATCCACGCTCGACTCCGTAGATCCTACTGTCATTCCGCGCAATCCGTGGGATGGCGATATAAATGGTAGAACTGTCGCACAGGGTAGTAGCTGGGATTTACTCAGGAAAGATGTTCTAAGCCGAGATAGCTACAGGTGTACGAACTGCGGCAGCAGGTCAAACTTGACGGTCGACCACAAGGTGCCACTTAGTCTTGGTGGCACAAACATAATGTCAAACCTAGCCACTCTATGTAAAGATTGCCACGAACACAAAGACCAGCGAAAAATATTCGATAAAGCGTTCGATGCAAAAGATGACTACGGCAAAGACCATAGGCTTACTAGAAAAGTAGAAGTGTTATCGAGGGCCATCAACTCTGGGTCAAGGGTGACGATCGTGTATACCGACTACAAGGGTAACAAGACTAGCCGCATTATCTCTCCGCGACGATTAGCAAAAGATAAGGGTCGGATATATTGTATAGCGTATTGCCACCTGCGAAATGATAGACGCACTTTTAGACTGTCGCGCCTTGAAGTGTAGCCACTAAAATCTGTCCATATCATTTAAAAAGGCAGTTTATTGTCATGCCCAGGACGCCTCAGCTAGCGATTAGCCTCGACAATCTCATGCCAGTTCACTCTGCCGAGTGAGGCGGAGAGCAGGTCGCTCGTCAGGCTAGACTCATCTATGTCGACAATCCAGCGCGCGTACTGCTCAAGCTCTTCAGCTTGCTCATCGCTGTCGAAGTTCTTGACGATACTACAGAGTTCTTGGTAATAGCATTCGTCACCAGTCAGCCACAGGTTCACCACCCATGTCTCCCGATTACACCACCCGTTATACTCGGTGGCTACAGTTGATGTCTCTAGAGCTACGTTTACCATTTCTTTTCTCCTTTACTTTACGTAACGGAGTTAGGACACGGAGTCGCATGGCAAAGGTGTCACAGGTGGAGATTCCGCTTGAAAATAGCCATTAAAAGATAAGAATATTTTCAGGAGTGAATACTACCTTGACGACTTTGCTCGACTCGTATAATAGGTCAGTACGTGAAGTAAGGAGTTTCATTTAACCGTCTGTTACAATACAAGCAGAAGATTCGTGTTTGGCTCGACTGCGAGAAAACAGGAGTCTTCTTTTTGCTATACTGTAATTATGGAAATAGCAATCGGAATTGGTATCGGTGTCGTCATAGCAGCTTTACTAGGCAAGAAAAAGCGTGGCAAAACGACGCCGTATGACCCATCAAAAACAAACACACCTCAAGAAACCCCCGAAGAGCGTAAGCGGCGCGAAACTGACGAGCTGATCACAACGGTATTACCAACCATAAATAACGGTAAATAGCCAGATCCCACTAGCTTGCTTCGGGTACGCAGGTGTCCTCACGGCACGGCGCCAGCATAGCGTAGAGACTGAAGTAGAGATAATCACCGTCCAGACTATCGATTCGGATCGATTTGAATCGACGTCGCACACGGCCATCATGGCGCTTGCATTTCTCCCAGCCAGCCGGCTCGCACCTGCAGTAGCCGCGTGCGGCTTGCGCCGGATTTTTATCATCAACTATAAAGCCACGGAACTCTCCGCACACTTCACACTTGGTTATTTCTGTAGATATATTCATATCGTCCCTTTCTATGGGCTGAATGGAGCACCGTGCCGTATGGTCGGTTGCTGGTAGGCCATAGAGTCAGATCTCTCGCTACGCTCTTGATATTAAATTGTTAACGTGTTACCAATCTAGCATAAGCATTGCTACTTGTCAATGCGAGACAGATCCCAAGCGGTCACGATACCCAGTAGAGACTCACTTATCTTGCCGTTATGCGTTACAAATACCGCTGCCACTCGCTTATCATCTTGTATGGCATGGTCAAACAAATCACGCACAGTGTACACGTCCGTATCCTTTGCCACAAAATAGTACAGATCAGTTTCGGAATCATCCGGAGTATCGAGGTATTCCTCTATGTCTACGAGCGTCCGTAACTCCGCCAGTTTCACATCATCATCAGCCGATGCCACGGCCCACCTAAGCATTGATCGCTCGGACAGCACTCCGGCAAGATCCTCGCCGCGATACACCGGCACGGATGTATACCAATTCCTGTCCATGACACCCAACGCCTCATAGGCGTCATCACCTACACTAAACACCACCGGCTTTTCTGTCATAATCTGAGACACTAACTGAGGTTTAGTAATTGATTCGTACAGCTGTTTTATTCCGCGGACAGTATCTTCATGCGGATCGGCAATAGGGTCATCATCATAGTTATGGGAAAGCGCATTCCGTAGCTTGCCATACAGGCGCAAAGTGTCAATATGTTCGTTTACGACGCGATCTTTTCCGTAATCCTGTAATACATCCAGACTACCGGCAAAAGATTGCACCTTCTTGCTTTGTTCGTGCGGAGCGAAGCCTCGCAGCTGTGGTACCTTGCGTGCGCGTCGCAAAATATCATCCTCTAGCTTACTAAAAACTGTCAAAAATTCACTCGCTCTGCTCATACGGTCATTATAGCAATAGATCTGCTGCTGCTCCACTGTAGTGAATAATGAGAATCTACGAACATAATTTCCAAAAACCTTGCGAATATTTGTTGAAAACTCACGAAATATTGACTTTTATCATAAATTTGATACAATTCTCTTATGATTGGCGCTAAAGATGCGAGCAGATACACCGCAGGTCTCACTGGTGAAATTTTTCTCTTTAATGAGTCGCGTACGTTAGCTGGTTTTTTGGCACAAGGCGAGGATCCAGATGCACTTCGTACTCGTAATTTAGCCGAAAACCTCATTATGTATAAAAAAGACAGCAGCCTAAAGCGTGTTTCTCCACCGATATTCCGCCGCCTCGCCACGATGTCACCTGTCGCGCTCGAAATCTTTGTAAGTGCAGACCTGGAGTCATCACGCATCCTTCTTCTTATCGCCATCGCAAAGACAGATCGTCTGGTGCGCGATTTTTTGTTGACTGTCTACGCCGACAAGATAGCGCTCAAAGCCACTAAAATAGATAGATCAGATATCGAGCGCTACTTCGAATCAGTGTACGCCGAAGAGCCTCTTTTGCGGGATAAGTCAGATATCACTAAAATGAAGCTCAAGCAACAGCTTATGAAAAACATGGTCGAGGCCGGTCTCGTCAAAAAACAAGCTGACGGTTTTGTTGTTACGCGACCAAATATTACTACTCGTCTTGCCAATCAGTTGACCGCAGATGGTGACAGTGAGTATCTAAAAGCTTTAGGTGGTGAAGGAGGCGCATTATGAAAAAATCTATTCAAGATCGACTAAGGGACTTGCGTGGCAAAGTCCGCAGTCACGATCTGTCACAAGGCGGCGGGCTTGGTAATGAGGTTAATTACCATATTTTTGACTATGACCCTGAAGACGAGCAGGCTGTCATGCGCGAAGTCGCCAATATAGCCAAGAGCCTGAGCAATGTAAAAGTTTTCAATATCCATGACATTATCATCGAAATCCTCAAAGAAAAAAACTACCTCGAAAAATCGTTTGAACTTGAACAGAAAAAAGGCAGCGACTTCGTCAACAAGGCGATCATGCGCACCCTCAAAACCGATAGCAAAAACGGTCTCATCGTCGAAAAGATCGCTAGAGGCGTCAAAAAAGGCGATATCATTTTTCTTACCGGCATAGGTCAGTCGCACCAAATTATCCGCGCACATACACTGCTGGCCAACCTCCAGAGCGTTATTAACGACACCGAAAATCCCGTTATTTTGTTTTACCCCGGCAGCTACGATAGGCAGGCACTCAGCTTGTTTAACGTATTTCCGGCCGAAAATTATTACCGAGCATTCAAATTAGTTGAGAGATAAAGAAAGGTTCAAGCCCATATGCAATTGAAGGATCTATACAAAAAAGATATCACCCGTGAGATTCAGGGTGTCATTAAAGTTGACGACGAACACTCGATCGCCCAAGAGCTCGACGAATATATCGTCACCGATGAGATTGCCAAGCATCTCGATACATTCTTCGAAAGCTACAGCAAAGGACTCGGCACCTCTCGCACCGAGCAGATGGGCGTCTGGCTGTCTGGTTTCTTTGGATCAGGTAAGTCACACTTTCTCAAGATTGTCAGTCACTTGCTCGACAACCGCGAAGTAAACGGCAAAAAAGCCGTCGACTACTTCGACGACAAAATTCATGACGCCATGCTACTTGGCAATATCAAACGTGCTGGCGAGACGTCTTCTGACATCATCCTCTTCAATATCGACACCAAATCTTCGCTCGAAAACACCACGAGCAAGGATAAGATCCTTGCAGTGATCGAAAAAGTCTTCAACGAAAAGCTCGGCTTCAGCCACATTAATTTCGTTGCCGATATCGAACGCCATCTACAAGAAAAGGGTAAATACGAAGAGTTCAAAGCTAAATTTGACGACTGGTCATCGATTCGTTCAGACTTCGACTTCAACCAGTACGAAATCGCCGAAAAATACGCCGAAGTCATGGGCGTCAGCTCCGATGAAGCCAACAAAATCTTCGACAACCGCCGCGACACCTACCAAGTTTCACCTGAGTCATTTGCTCAGCGGGTGCAGGAATACATCGAAAAACGCGGCAACGACCATCACGTAGTTTTCCTTATCGACGAAGTTGGTCAATATATCGGCAACAATGGCTCACTTCTGCTCAACCTCCAGTCAATCGTCGAAGAGCTCGGCGTACGCACCAACGGCCGCGCATGGGTCATTTGTTCCAGTCAAGAAGCCATCGACGATGTCGTAAAAGGTGTCAAAAAGGACGACTTCTCGAAGATTCTTGGTCGCTTCGACACCAAAATCAAGCTCTCTAGCACCGATATCGACGAAGTTATCCGCCAGCGACTGCTCGCCAAGACAGACGACGCTACGACGTCACTGGTGTCCACTTACAACACTCGTCAGGCAGAGATTGCCAACCTGCTTACTTTCGGTGAAGGTGGCACCTACAAGGCCACCTACCGCAGCGCTCAAGATTTTGCCGCTACCTATCCGTACATCCCGTACCAGTTCAAGCTCCTGCAAGATACCTATATGAGCATCCGTGAGAAAGGCTTTGCGGGTGCACACCTAAGCTCTGGTGCTCGTTCACTTCTCGGCGCTATCCAGGAGACCGCAAAGGCTCATGCAAACAGCGAGATTGGGACACTTGTACCGTTTTCCGCCTTTTTTGAAACCGTTGTTACGGCAATAGATAGCTCGATCATTCAAATATTCGATCAAGTGGACAGGATGATTAAAGAAGGTGTACTTGAGCCGCAAGATAAAGAAATATTGAAGACGCTTTTTATGTTGCGCAGTGCTCAAGAAACGATGCCGACCAATCTCGATAACCTAGCCGTCCTTTCAGTGACAAATTTGTCAGACAATATCCTCGATATCAAAAAGAATCTTGCCGATAGCCTGAAGCGGCTCGAAGACCGCGTGCTCATCCAAAAGCTCGGCGACAACTACCGCTTCCTCACCGACGAAGAACAAGACATCAACCGCGAAATCAAAAGCCAAACCTTTGATCCGAATGACATCTCGACTACGCTTGGCGAAGTGATTCGCGGCACTATCGACTCGAAGTACAAATACACTAATGGCCGTGTTTTCTCGCTCGATCTCTTCATGGACGATAACAAAATTAATGGTGGCTCAAACGAATTAGCCCTCAGGTTCACCTCGGGCGAGCTACAATCTGTCCAGGCTGAATCGATGCGCCAAAGCAACGCAGCATTTATCATCACGCCACTGTCGATCGACCTCCGCAACGACATCGAAACTGCTGTAAAGGTTGAAAAATACATCCGCTCACAAGCTGGTATCAAGAACGACCCAGAGCGCGACAAGATTATCGCCGCTCGCCGCACCGAAATGGAAGGCCTCAAGGAGAAGATCTCCGCTGACTTCGCCGACAATATCCGAAGCGCCGCTGTCGCCATCAACGGTACAGAAGTCGACATCCCAGCCCGTGAAAGTGTCACGACTCGCCGCGATCTCATCCTGGAAGAGCTCGTCAAATCCGTGTACACCAAGATCGAATACATCAAAGCACCGTGTAGCCGCAGCAATATCAAGCGTCTGCTGACACTGCCAAAAATGGAGCTCGAAGTCGCTACCGCCAACACCAAGGCCGAAGACGCCATCAACGAATACATCATCGAGCAGGCTCGCAACCACGTACCGGTCACCCTCGAAAGTATCGTGCGCGATTTCAAATCAGCCCCATTCGGCTTCACCGACGAAGATGTCGCCTACATCGTAGCGTACCTTATGAAAACCGAGCTAATCAGCTTAATCTACAATGGCACGACACTCGCACCAACTGCCGATACCGCAGATATCTTGCTCAAATCAGCCAATGACGGCAAAATCACCATCAAAGTCCGTGAACGCATCGATAACCAACTGCTCGATACTGTCCGTAGCTTGGCGCGCGATTTGTTCGACACCACCGCACTCGGTGATACCGAGGACGCTATGGCAGATAGTCTACGCCACGAAATTGATACCAAGCTCGAAGCTACAACTGCTTATTTGCAGAAGTACAACTACGCTAGCTATCCGGGCAAGTCTGTCGTCGAGAGTGTCAATACGCTTCTTCGTGAGCTCAAACAAATCCGCGACACCAAAGACCTGTTCGATGTGCTTGATGCCAAGCAGAACGACCTGCGCACGGCGTTCGACGCCTACAAGCCAGTTGTCAGCTTCTTTGAACACCAAGTAGCTATCTTTGACCGAGCCATAGCAGCTGTCAAAGATTACGATTTCGTTAGCTCGTCTATCACTGTTAATTCACCAGAAGTCACCCAGATTCGCGACATCTTGGCACAGGATAGCCCGTACGGTGACATCCCGAAGCTTTCGCCATTGACATCTGCCGTGGAGCAGGCTGTCAAAACTGGCCGCGACGAGCTCCAAAAGCGTGCCGACGAAGCCCGCAAGCTCGAAGAGCAGCGCCGCAAAGCCGAAGAAGAGGCGAGGAGGGCCGAAGCCGCAGGCCAGCAGCCAGCCGAACTACCAAAAGTCGCCAAACCTGTCCGTTCGGGCGATCTCATCAACCGCACTTACTCGCTGAAGAGTGAGGCTGATGTCGACGCCATGCTCGGCGAACTTCGCCAGCGACTACTACAAGAACTTGCCGACAATGGCGAGGTAAGGGTTATTTAGTATGAGCTCGATGGACAAAAAACTACTCAAAGACTTTGCTATGAAATCGCGCGAAACGCTGACCGCGCTTGTTGCCGCCAAACTTCAAGCCATGCACGTCACCGAAGATATCGCCTGGGTGCAAAAAGGCGAAGTTTACCAGGCTATCATCGATGGCCGTAATGTCACACTGTACCCGAGTGACAAAGACCGTTACGACAAGCTTCGTGCCGCAGTCAAAGCCGAAGGTATCAAGCAGATCACCGAAAAAGCCGCCTACACCTGGTTCAACCGCATTGTCGCCATCCGCTACATGGAGCTTCGCGAGATGTTACCACAGGGCAAACACAACGAATGGCTCGGTATTCGCGTATTATCAGACGGCAACAACGAACCCGACCCAGAAATCCTAAAGATCAGTAACTTGCGAAGAGCAGATCTCGACCTCCCGCTAAACGCCGATGATATCATCAAACTCCCACGCGACGACCAAAAGTTCCGCGAGGTACTGTTTGCCGTTGTCAAAAAGCTCGGGGCAGTCATGCCAGACGTCTTCAACGGCGACACGACTAGCATTAACTTCCTGCTTCCAGACAACTTGCTCGGCAGCGGCGGTTTTGTCAATGAAATCCTCAAACTCCCCGTAGAGTGCTTCGACAGGGTCGAAGTCATCGGCTGGCTGTACCAATACTACAACCAAGCCGAAAAAGACATCGCCATGAAAAAGAAGTCGGCGGTCGAAAAAGATGAGATCCCCTATGTCACCCAGATTTTCACCCCTGACTGGATCGTCAAATACATGGTCGAAAACTCCCTTGGTCGCTACTGGCTGGAGCATGGCGGCGACCCTAAGCTAGCCGACAACTGGAAATACTTGATCAAGAGCGACCAGCAAGTGACGACGACAAAGACTATGCCGAACATCGAAGACGTCACGTTTATCGACCCCTGCATGGGTAGTGGGCACATCCTCGTCTACGCCTTTGAGGTGTTTTACCAGATTTATCGTTCGCTGGGCTACGCCCCAGAGCAAATTCCAGAAAAGATCCTCTCGCACAACATCTACGGCCTGGATATCGATGACCGCGCTAAACAACTATCAATCCTCTCGGCTATGCTTGTGGCCAGGGAGTACGACAAAGACATATTCAGCAAAGACATTCAGCTGAATATTACTAGTGTCGCCGAAAGCAACGGCATGAGCAGCCTGCCAGACCTACTGAAAGGCGCCAGCAAAGACACCGCCGAATACCTACTCGACGCCTTTCGTGATGCCAAAGAATACGGCAGTATATTGCGAGTCAAATCGCAAAACTACACCGACCTGCAAAGCCAGCTAGAAGAATTATCCCCAATAGAGAAACCACTTTACTACGCCAAAACAAAACAGCTCATCCACCAAGCAGACATTCTAAGTAAAAAGTACACGATTGCGGTGACGAATCCGCCGTATATGAACAAATACGACGCCAAATTAAAAGCCTACATTGGTGCAAATTATCCCGAGACTAAGTCGGATATGTACTCCGTATTTATGGAAGTCCTAAGTGATCATCTCGTTAGCGGCGGACGCATGGCAATGGTCACACCGGATAGCTGGATGTCCTTGACGGGGCAAGCCAAACTTCGCGAGCGTCTAGAAAACGAAGCTCACATATCGAGCATGATTCACCTTGGTAATGGCGCGTTCCCAGATGTCGTCGTGTCTACGACCGCATTTACGCTCGTAAAGGGCGATGCTATTTCGATCGGCGATTACATCCGAGATGTTACCGGCAACGAGAAAACCAAGTATGCCACCGCACTCGCCGCCATCGACGATCCGCACCACCCTCTCCGCTACCGCGCCAGCAACGCCGATTTCGAGGTATTCCCGGGCAAGATTATTGCGTATTGGGCGAGCGAGGCTGTGAGGAAGGCTTTTGTCATTGGCGTCAATCTAAGGGGCAGTGCGTGGGAGCCTAGGCAGGGGGCGGCCACTTCTGATAATAATCGCTTTCTTAGATTATGGTATGAAGTTAATAGCACGAAAACTAATCTGAACGCCGAATCTGCGATCGAAGCAACACAATCTGCAAAAAAGTGGTTCCCGTACAACAAGGGCGGCGAATTTCGTAAGTGGTACGGTAATAATGACTTCTTAATTAACTATGAAAATGACGGCGAAGAATTAAAGGGTTACGCTAAAAGCCTATATAAATCAGCAACTCGCACAATAAAAAGTATTAGTGAATATTTCAAACCAAGTATAACTTGGTCAAAAATCTCGTCCGGTTCGATTGCATTTCGTTACAAACCAGCCGGACATATCTTTGATGTAGCAGGTACAAGTATATTCGCCGACGATGCTCAGGATCTCAAGTATCTTCAAGGCGTGCTTAACAGCAGTGTAATATTAAAAATATCTAGTTATTTATCGCCAACCCTCAACTTCGAAGTTGGTCAAATCGCGACTTATCCAATTATCCAATCGCCGCAATATCGCGATGAAGTCATTCGCCTGGTCGAAGAATGTCGTGAACTCAGTAAAGCCGATTGGGACGCCTTTGAAACTTCATGGGACTTCGAGCGTCATCCACTCTTGCCGACGAGTGGCGAGACCAAGCTAAGTGACATGTACGCCGTCTGGGAATCAACCGCCGAGGATCGCTGGAGTCAGCTAAAAGCCAACGAAGAGCGGCTGAACGAAATCTTCATTGAAGTTTACGGCATGCAGGGTGAACTGACGCCGGAGGTAGAAGACAAATATGTCAGTGTGCGCAAGGCCGACCAGTCGCGCGAAGCTCGCTCGCTGCTGTCGTATTTCGTCGGTGTCATCTTTGGTCGCTATAGCCTCGATAGCCTCGGACTCAACTTCGCCGGTGGCGAGTGGGACGCCAGCGCACAAGGTAAACTAGTCGACGAAGATAACATCGTACCGATCATGGATGGCGAATACTACACTGACGATATAGTGAAGAAACTGCGCGACTTCCTCGTGGCCGTCTACGGCGAAGCAACGCTGCACGCAAACATGGACTGGCTTGCCAATGCCCTGGGGCGCAAATCGCACGAAAACGCCGAAGATACACTGCGCCGCTACTTTGTCGATGATTTCTTTGCCGACCATTTCAAAGTTTACGGCAAACGCCCAATCTACTGGCAACTCAGCAGCGGTAAACAAAACGGCTTCAAAGCATTGTTTTACCTGCACCGCTACCAGCCAAATCTCGTAGCCACCGTCCGTACGCAGTATTTGCTTAACACCCAAAACATCTACACCAAGCGCCTAGCCGAGCTGGAGGCAAAAACGACGCTAAACAACGACGAACTCCGCCTAAAAAACGACCTCGTGGCCAAACTCGCCGAGATCAAAAGCTACGACGCACTGATCGGCGTGGCCGCCAGCGAAGCCATAGAGCTCGACCTCGACGACGGCGTTAAGACAAACTACCCCAAGCTCAGCCACGCCGCTGCAGGCGTAAAGCCTGGCAGTGAAATCCTCGAGACGAAAGGGGTCAAGCTATGAATCAAGAGATCGTAAATGGCCTAGCTAAACTTCTACATAACCCAAGCATTGCCGGGCGGCGAATCGTTACCTGGTACGACGCCGATGGGGCGAATGCTGAATATTTAGACGATATCAAACAGGCACTGCTGGATGACGGCATTGACGTCGAGATTGTTATCTTCGACGACAATCCGCTATTTGTGCGTTACCATGTACTAAATGAGGTGCGTGAGAGCAATGTCATCATCTACCGACCAACCGAACAGCCAGAGAGCGTCGATAATCAGTTGCTCGACATCGAACTGGCCAACGCCAGCGACGTGTTTATACCAGACGAATCAACCCTGACGTTGACGGCGCTAGGGCTTTCCGACCAGTTCCGTGGTGTCGTGAAACGCAATGGGCGATTCTTCAAAAACCAAAAGCGGGCTCGGGATATCAAGAAGTTTCTGCCCGTGAGTGAACCAAATGACTTACAGATGGCGATATTCGCCACACTGTTTGACGCCAATGATGCCCGCCTAGAGCAGGTGTTGGCTGCGATATTCGTGAACTACAGGCAATCACGTGATGATTTTACCAACACACTGAAGTTTGTAGATAGCGAAGCACTCGCTAGCTTGTTGAGTGAGTATTTCGGGTCTCAAGCAGTCGATATCGAAAAGCTCGATAACTTGTGGGAATCGGTGCTCATCAGTTACTTCAAGTCTACGGTGAGCGCAGACATAGACTTCGGTAGGTTCAAGAGCTTTGTGCTGCCAAACCACGGTAACATCCGTATCTTTGTGCGCGATGTGATGCGCCTGTTTCCAGATGAGTTTACGGCGTTTTCCGCTGATGTTAACAAAAAGTTCGGTCTAGTTAGATTACTTGAAGGCCGTGAACTAGCGGAATATATCGACAGCGACGCCTTCGCCGAGATTGACGATATCGTGATTACAGAGATGATCAAACGACTCTCAGACAAAGATGATATAGCTGAGCTGCTCCGTAGCCGCGAAGTCGGGTTTTACTATGTGGCGCGAAAAGCTGACTACCAGATGCTTGCTGCTGCCAACAACTTCCGCACCACAGCACGCCGAATCATGACAGAAGTAAAAAGCGTCGATCGAGACACCGCAATCTCGCGTTACGCCGACGAGTTATACAAAGTCGATACAGCCTACCGTCATTTTAACTATTACTATGACCGTACCGATAAAACCGATGAGTACATGGAGCTGGCAAAGCAAATCGAGTATCTGTACGGCGAAGAATGGATGCTGAAGCTTGCCGAAAAATGGGAAGAATCTTCGGAGGGTGAAAACTGGACGGCAACCAAGCACTCAATACTCAGTGAGTTTTATAGCAAGTACCTAACACCGCACGACGATAAAAAAGACCGCGTATTCGTGATTATATCTGACGGCCTACGCTACGAAGTCGCCAAAGAAATTGCCGAGCAGCAAAAACTAATTGCTACCGGTGGCGATATCTCGACCAGCTTCGCCCTAGCGCTGCTGCCGTCTATCACACCCGTTGGCATGGCGGCATTGCTCCCGCACGACAAACTAGAGTTTGACGGCGAAACAGTGCTGGCAGACGGCATGAAAACCGACGCCAGCAACCGCGACAAGGTGCTAAAAGCCGCCAACCCAGACAACTTGGCTATTAAATACGAAGAAGTCCGCGCCATGAAGAAGTCAGAGTGGAAATCGTTCTTTTCTGGCAAAAAATACGTCTATATTTACCACGACAAAATCGACATCACCGGCGAGCACGACGACATGGCGACATTTGCCGCCGCGAGCGACGCGATTCGTGAAATCACTGATCTCATCACCGACCTACATACGACATTTAGCGGCGTTAATGTACTCGTCACTGCCGATCACGGGTTTTTCTACGAAACCGGCACAGTAGAGTCACGACGCAAAATGCCGAAGATTCCCGAGGCTGGCAAGCAGAAAGCTCGCTATGCGATAACCGCCGCACCAGACAAGTCGGCTATGAGCTACCGACTCAGTGATATGTTCGAAGGCAATACTAAGTACATCAATACGCCACACTCCAAGGTCATCTTTGCCAAGCAGGGTGGCGTCGGCCGATACTACCATGGCGGCGCACTGCCACAAGAAGTCGTCGTACCGATTGTCAACTTCAAATCCTCACGCACCAGTACAGCTAGGGACAGAGTAGGAATTACCTATATCGGCATCTCGCTCAAAATCACCAATACTATTACGCGTCTGCGCTTCCTGCAAAGCGAGCCAGTTAGTACTGACCGGATAGCTGGTCGCTACAAGGCGTGGTTTGAGGACGCTAGCGGTGCAAAAATATCCGACGAAGTAACGATCATAGCCGATTCGACCGAAAAGGATGCCGGAAGCCGCGAATATCAAGAGAAGTTTGTGTTTGCAGCGCGGCAGTACAGCCCGGAAGAGACATACTTCTTGGTGATTGAAGATGAAGATGGCGTAGAAGTTGAGCGAATAGATTTCAAGGTAGATATAGCAATAACCAACGATTTAGGATTATAGGAGGCGCATGATGGACGAGATTGACACAAAACTAAACCAAGTATTTCCGGGAAGAGTTGTCCGTAAAGACCTGACGAAGAAAATCAAGGAAGGTGCCAATGTGCCAGTGTATGTGCTGGAGTATCTGCTAGGTATGTACTGTGCAACAGACGATCCGGTGGCCATCGAAGACGGCATCGCAACAGTAAAGAAGATCCTAGCTGAGAACTTCGTCCGACCAGACGAAGCGCAAAAGGTGAAGAGTAAGATTCGTGAGCTCAAAAACTACACGGTTATCGATAAAATCACCGTCAAGCTCAATGAAAAGAAGGATCGCTACGAGGCGGAGTTTAGTAACCTTGGCATCAAAGATGCTTACATTGATGCTGAGATTGTCAAAAAGTTCGAGAAGCTCTTGGTCGGTGGCATCTGGTGTATAACGAAGATTTCCTATTTTCATGACGAAGAAGAGCGCAATAATCTACCGTTTGTTGTCAATGACATCAAGCCGATTCAGATGCCAAATATGGATCTAGAGGAAGTATTCAACGGCCGTCGTCAGTTTAGTAAAGACGAATGGATCGATGCGCTGATTCGTTCGATGGGCATGGAGCCATCACAGCTCGATACCCGCCAGAAATGGCACTTCCTAGAGCGTGCCGTGCCACTTGTTGAGAATAATTACAACTTGTGCGAGCTTGGCCCGCGCGGTACCGGTAAGTCACATATCTACAAAGAAATTTCACCGAACTCTATCTTGGTATCTGGTGGTCAAACGACTGTCGCTAATTTGTTCTACAATATGTCGAATAAAACCGTTGGCCTCGTTGGGCTGTGGGATGTAGTAGCTTTTGACGAAGTTGCCGGAATTACCTTCAAAGACAAAGACGGCATCCAGATCATGAAAGATTACATGGCGTCTGGATCGTTTGCACGCGGTAAGGAAGAAAAGAACGCAACCGCTTCGATGGTATTCGTTGGCAATATCAACCAATCAGTCGAGGTAATACTAAAGACATCTAACTTGTTCGAGCCGTTCCCCGAAGCTATGAACCGCGATACCGCGTTCTTTGATCGCATGCATTACTATCTGCCGGGCTGGGAGATTCCAAAGATGCGACCAGAGCTTATTACGAATAGCTATGGGTTCATTGTTGATTACTTGGCAGAGTTCTTCCGCGAGATGCGCAAGCGCACACACAGCGATGCTATCGACAAGTACTTTAGGCTGGGCAAGGAGCTAAATCAACGAGACGTGATTGCGGTAAAAAAGACCGTCTCAGGACTTGTAAAATTACTGTATCCGCACGGTGAATTTAGTAAGGACGAGATCGAGGAAGTTATTCGCTACGCTATCGAAGGTCGTCGTCGTGTCAAAGAGCAGCTGAAGCGAATCGGCGGCATGGAATTCTTTGACATTCACTTATCGTACATCGACAACGATAACGACGAGGAGCGAATCGTATCCGTACCCGAGATTAGCGGCGACAAGTTGATTTCTGACACAGCGCTCAAGGCTGGTCATGCATACTTTGTTGGTCGTGGTACATCCGGGCAGATCGGCACCTTCCGTATCGAAACCGAGACTCCTGGCGGTAACGGCAAGATGTCTATCACCGGAATTGGCACTGATAGGCTTACGAAAGAATCGATCAACACAGCTTTTCACTATTTCAAGGCTAACCGCAAAAGCATCAGCGCCAGTATGAACGTCGATAGTAACGACTTCTTGATTCATATCGAAGACCTGCAAGGGGTAGGCCCAAGTAGCGAAATTGCACTCGCAACGTTTGTATCCCTCGTATCATCTTCGCTTAAGAAGCAGGTCAAAGAAGGCATGGTCGTGCTCGGCAACCTTACGATCGGTGGCACAATCAGCAAAGTCGATGACTTAGCTGACACGCTCGAAGTTTGTTTCGACGCCGGTGCTCGCACGATACTGCTACCAATGTCATCTGCTGCGGACATCTCCACCGTACCCGCCGAAACTTTCTCAAAGTTCAACATCAGCTTCTACAATGACCCCGAGGATGCTGTGCGAAAGGCGCTAGAGATCGGATAGGTAGATATTATGCCAATCACGAGAATAAAATCCATCAAGCAGATAGGCCGATTCAAGAACTTTACCGGCGGCGGATCTGTACCACTAGCTAATCTTAATGACGGCAAAAATATAGCTGTTATTTATGGTGACAATACCTACGGCAAATCAACGCTTGCCGATATACTTCGCTCCACTAACCTTAGTAGCGACGTGGAAATTATTCGACGCAAAACAATCCCTAAAGATGACGGCTCAAACCAAAGCTTTGAGCTGTCATATCAGCATTCTGCTGCGAGTAGACAGGAAAGTGTCAAGTATGACCGAACGGCTTGGTCTAATAATGTCCTGGTGGGGAAAATATTAATTTTTGATCAGGAGTTTATCCATCAGAATATCTTTACAGGCATTCACCTCACACGAGACAATAAGGAGAATTTTACAGATTTTATACTAGGGGAAGAAGGAGTTAAAATCGGAGCAGAGATTGAGAGGCGGAACATTGCTTCAAAAAAATTCCCCGATGAGCTAAGACTAGTGAGGCCTGAATATGTCCGAGCCGAAGCTGATAATAAAAAGGTTGAGAGTTTTATTGGCCTTAATGTTACAGACAGTAGAAAAGCCTTAGAAGGTGAAATAGACACACAAAATAAGTTAATCAAGCGACTTAGCCGTGTCTCAGAGTTCACAAACCTGCAACCGCCAAAGTCGCAACCTGAAAGATATTCTACCACTTTCAACGGCTTAAAAGAGCTTATTGCAAAGGTTAAAGCCTCTTCGTACGACGACGTATCTAGAGACGCACTTGACCAGATCCATGAGCGCCTCCAGCAGACTGATAGCCACTGGCTTGAGCAAGGAACCAAACATCTCCTAGGCGATAAATGTCCATACTGCACGCAAGACATACTACCGGTGAAATCACTAATAGATGCATACAAAACTGTGTTCGATAAAAAATACGACGAGTACGTGAGTAGCACCAATAAAGACATTCTTACAATTAAATCCACATTGAGCACACTATCTGCAACACAGCACTCCAAGCGGCTTAGCTTGGAGATTGAAAAGGTCAAGAAATACGCGCCATTCATTGGCGAGATTAAGGACCTTATTGTAACACTGGATACGCAACTTGAATCACTACAGGCATCCGAGTCTAACATGCGTAATTATATAGCTGAGTCGCTAGAGCAATCTGTCGACACTTTCGTGACTTATAAGAAAGAAAACATACATAAGCAATGCGACTACCCTGTAGCTATAGACGGATTAAGCAATATAATAGGCATCGCCGATAATAATAATGATCAGCTACAAAAGACCATTAGTGCATGTGCATCGGTTATCGAAACAAAGCGCGAAGAAGTTAGCAGATGGACTCCGGATGTAGTCACGGAAAACCGCAAAAAAGCCACCGACGCCATTTCCTTATGTGAAGCGAAGATTAATCGACTAGATCAGGATGTACAATGCCGTACGTATGTCGCTAAACAGTTAGAGCAAAAAGAGTTTAAAGAATATACAGCTAAGCTTCAGGAAAAACTTGAAAGTGAACAGTCGCATTATCTAGAAACTCTGTTTACCTCTATAAACGGATGGTTTAGCAAATTAGGCAGCCAAGATTTTAAACTAGATAAAAACCAGTCTAGGCGCGGCAATAAAACAGTGTACGAGCTTCGTGTGTTATTTTGCGATGAATTAGTCGACAACGATGACTTAAGCAAGGTATTTAGTGAGTCAGATCGTAGAAACTTAGCTCTTGCAGTTTATCTGTCTCGAGCCGAGCTATTAACTAAAGAAGATACAATCCTAGTGCTTGATGATCCTGTAGTAAGCTTCGACGATAATCGCATACGCGCCACCTGTGCTGAATTATCGCGGTTAGCCAAAGATTTTGAGCAGATAATCATTCTAACCCACTATAAGACAGTAATCAGGAGACTCCTTAAGAGCCGTGTAGGTGCCGTCTATTTAAAAGTTGAGAAAGACGGTACGGGGTCAAGGTTGGGGGTATTGAATACGAAAGATCTTCACTTGTCGGATCACGAACGAGCATACCTAAGACTGGCATCCTTTGTAAACGGCACCTCTAATGACCCTGGCGGCTTGCGCCAATTTATGGAAAAGCACATAGACCTAGTCTTTCAGCCTAAACTGAGAGAGTTAGGGCTTAGCGATGCGATGCTGAGTGAAAAAATCTCATCTCTTGAAACTGCGGGAGAGATCGACTCTAGCACAAAAAGTAAGCTTGACGGATTCAGGGACACACTCAATCCAGATCACCATAACGATGAAGAGGACGCGACTATTGAAGACATGAGGCTACTCACGAGATCCGTTCTTGAAGAAGTGTATAAGCTTTGACTGTTCGATTTGTCGTCGTGGACGCTACGCACCTAGGATAAAACATTGACCATTCGCCATTTTATATGCTACATTTATTTTTGAAGGGTCTTGTATGATACTTACGACGCTCCGAGGGTATATCCTTCGGCGCGTCTTTTTATATTATCGGCAGTGTATCGGTCTTCAACGAAGTTCAGACCTACCTCTCGTTTGAACGATTTGCCGCAAACGGAAGGTTGCCTATGCCAACACGTACAAGACGACGCTTACGGGAGCATACGGTGGGACTATTGGCGCGCAAATGGACGCTAAAGATTGCAACGGCTCTCAGTAGTGAAACCATGCGTCACTCTGAGATTGCGAGGTGCTTGCCTGGCATCACACAAAAAGTATTGACCGAAACACTCCGCGAAATGGAGCGGACTGGTATTGTTGAACGAGAGGTATACCCAATCGTGCCACCAAAGGTTGAGTATAGACTTACTAGCGTAGGGATTGAGTTGCTAAAATTATCTCAAGAATTTGCCAGTTGGTTCGATACACATCACGAAAACATACATAAGGCCAAGCGAATCTACGACCGACACTCGTAATCATATGAAATTATTTCCACTTCGATTTTTCTAACAGAAATGTCGAAGTTACGTCAAACTTGTTTTGACGGCTTGGTGCTTAAAGTGCCTTGTGCTGCTCGATCGCATCCAATACTTCACGATGACGTAACTTATCACGTTTACTCTTGCGCCTGCCTCGTGTAAATAACCTAAAGATAAAGAAGAATACACCAAACAGTATATACATCACAAAGTACCAGCACAGAACAAAGATCCATGCGCCCATGATGAGCGTTATTGCAATCAAAGCCAAGGCGAACTTGGTGATAGGATTCTCGACGTTAGTAATCTTCCAGATGCGCTGAGCCGATCCACTAAAGGATAGCGGTGCCGATACGACGACTTTTTCAGATGCTAATTTGCGTGTCATACTCCTATTCTACAGCATGGCAATTCTATATATATGTCACGTGTATTTCAAAAAGATTTTTGCATACAATTTCATCTTGCTAGTGTTTTCGACTTCGCTCGACTCGCTATCTTAAAACCATAGGTACTCCAAAGTACCTATGGCACTTTTAGGGTATTTAGTACCCCTAAAGTACCTTATTGTAGTAAGTTTCCACCTCTGATACTTTTATGCTAAGTGGGATAGTAACTAAATTTGAGAGGGAGATATAGTGGGGCTAAAAAAGACACAATACATCGTAGCACTTATTATCGCAGTCGGTCTGCCATTCATTTTGGCTGATCCTGCATTTGCACAAACACCGGGCGGCGTAAGTAACGTCGAAAACTTTATACGGAGCGTAATCACCGTTCTGGCAGGACTTGCCGGTCTGGTTGCGACCGGCTTTTTTGTCGCTGGTGGATTCACCTATATCACGAGTTCGGGTAATCCTGAGCAGCTCGACAAGGCAAAGCGTACACTGACTTGGTCAGCAATCGGACTGGCTATCGTTATCGCTGCTTTTGTCCTAGCTAACATCGTCACGACACTCGCAACACAGGCGTTCGGAGGATAATCAAAAACCATGTGGGGTTTTGAAGATGCCCTATTGATGGGTCTAGGTACGTTTGCGGACACATCGCAGGCAATCGCCTCGATGCGTGAGTATGTCATGCCGGTGGTTCAGATATTATCTGGCCTCGCCGGTCTTGTTTGTACCTTCTTCATTGTTCAAGCTGGCTATTTATATATCACGAGTAGCGGTAAGCCCGACCAGATGGAACACGCCAAAGATGTACTAAAAAAGGCGCTCCTTGGCCTGATTATTGTGCTTGCCGCCATAACACTCACAACTATCTTAACCAACGCCTACGGCACACCGCAAAGCCCTGGTAATGCCACGCTACCTAGCCTTGAAGCAGTACAAGAGGAAGAGCAAAGCAGCGGCTTCCTCGATATGGTCGTTAAAGCTATCACTGGCGTCTTAGCACAGATTATCAACGGAGTGGCGACGCCATTCTTGGATGCGCTCGACTTCTTCACTACCGGTACGCCTGCTATGGCGAGTAATCCGAGTGTCTTTAACTTTTGGCTGGCTATGGTAGGTATAGCTAACATCCTGTTCATACTTGTGCTCGTGCTAATCGGCTTTCATGTCATGAGCGCATCGGCACTTGGTTTTGATGAGGTCGAGCCAAAACATCTCGTGCCACGAGTCGCCATGATCTTCGTCCTGATGAATACCTCAATATTCCTTATTGACGGAATAATTGCGTTATCTAATGCGCTTATCAAGGCGGTAGGTTTAATCTCTGGATCGTCATCTGTCTGGGATACGCTGATGAAAGTAGTTGAGCAGACGTCTGGCCTAGGTATTGCCGCTCTGTTGATCATGGTAGGTTTCGTCATTTGTTCGATCGTGTTGCTGGTCTATTATGTTATGCGTCTTGTTACACTCTACATCGGAGCAGTACTTGCGCCGCTTGTTAGTCTCCTCTGGTTAATTCCCGGATTTCGTGACTTCACAGAAACGGCATTCAAAACCTATCTTACAACTATCTTCGATCTATTTGTTCATGTTGTCATATTGCAGCTATCGGCATCACTGTTTACTGGTATGGCGACAGCCTCGGGTGACAACGCCGTGCCAGACACTCTTATGGCGATGGTGACGGGTATTGCGACTATTTTAATGCTCTTGAAAGCTCAGAGCGTCATGATGCAGTTTAGCTACGTAAGTATGGGCGCACGCAACATGCGTAAGCTAAGCGGGCAGTTTGTAAATGGCGTGAGTTATCTGAGCGGTAAAACAAGAGCGGCCGCAAGCACCATTAGCTCAAAGACCGATACGGCTAAAAAGAGCCGCATGATCCGTAGTGTTGAGTCACGAGCCGTCAGTACAGGCAAGACTCAAACGATTCGCTATCAAAACAAGAAAGGCACGGCAGAGATTGCACATACCGCCACACCGACTAAGCCTAGGTCGTCTACGCGAACCGGCACAACATATGAAGCTCCGACCGTTAAGGTGACTCGTGTACCAGCATCTTCGACCACACCAAGGAATAACAGTAAGGATAAAACGCTATGAAAATGACCGTTGTACCAGCACAGGTGACGACCGTTGAGGATCGTATCATCGGCAATCTTGGATTCTCGCAAATTCTACTACAGATTGTTCCCGTATTTACTGCTGCCGGCATCTTCACACTCCTTCCTCCGTTCATGGGCGGTGCACTATATAAGTACGTACTGATGGGTGTGGTTGCACTATTATTCGGCCTGCTATCAATCCGTATCAAGGGCAAGATTCTGGCCTCATGGCTCGTAACTATACTTCGCTACAATTTGCGACCAAAATATTACCTGTTTAACAAGAATGTCACGACTAGCCGAGAGGAATACTACAGTAAAATCCCAACGCCTGAGATTAAAGAATCGACAGAAAAGAAACCGGTTAAAAAGTCTATTCTCCAACAACTTGATATACCTACCACCGCTAGAATATTAGCTACAATTGAAAACCCAGCCACTAACTTTCGGCTAGAAACTGGTAAGAAAGGAAATCTACATGTTCGCTTTACAGAAATCGAAGACTAAGGCTAGCTCCAGAGGGCAAATTGCCATCAAAGGAGTTCGTGACGGCATATTGATGCTACCAAACAACGAATATCGAGCAATCCTACAGGTGTCATCGCTGAATTTTGAACTACGCAGCGAAGAAGAGCAGGACGCAATTATTGAAACGTATGAAAGCTTTCTTAACTCCGTCGGCTCTAGTCTACAAATACTGGTACGCACTCGTGAGATCGATATGGATAAGTACCTTGATGATCTTAACGAGCGTTATGAGAATGAAACCGTACCGATCTATCAACAGCAGCTACAAAACTACGACGAGTTTATCCGCTCACTCATTACCGACAACAAGATTCTGACTCGTCATTTCTATATCATCGTGCCATATAAATTAAATGGCAAAACAGATTTCGACCTAGTGAGTGAACAGATGAAGATAAAACTCGACATCGTTGCCAAGGGTATAGCTCGACTTGGCATGCACACAGATCAGCTACATAGCCTTGAGGTGCTTGATCTATTCTACAGCTTCTATAGCCCGACACAGGCAAAGCTACAACCACTTACCGAGCAGGCGTTATCTATTATCCATATAGCACTCGTGCAGAGGGGAGAAGTGTAATGAGTAAGATAGCTACTATTATGAGAACCAAGATTCTTGAGCCAGTCACTGCACCCGTCAAAAAAAGAAAAGCGGCAAGATTGGAGCGTCAAAAAGAATTAAATATCACATTTGGTGAGCAAGATACTGTCGATATCTTGTCATACGCAGGACTTGAGGAAAATATCGACTATCTCAATATAGACGGCGTATATATGCGCACACTCTATATATCTGGGTATCCGTTCGTTGCCAATTCCGGCTGGATGGATAGTCTGATTAACTTTAATCACGACACAGATATTAGTTACCACGTCCACGAAGTAAGCGCCTTGTCTGCGCTGCCAAAACTACACCGCAAGATTACCGAGCTTGAGAGTACAAAACGTGCCATGATGCGAGCTGGTAAGATTGTCGGTTCTGAAATTACCGACCCGCTTGAGTCTGCCATGGAGCTGCGAGACAAAATTCAGCGCGGTCAAGAAAAACTATTCCAGATGTCAATTTACATCTGTATCAGAGCCGAAAGCTTAGAGGAACTAAACAAGATCACCAAGCTGCTCGAAGCTACTCTGTCGGCAAGACTGTTTTATTCAAAAGTTGCCCGATATCAACAGCTTGAAGCACTACAGTCTATCTTGCCGCGAGCCGAAGATCAGCTAGCGCAAAAGAGAAACCTTGATAGCTCCAGCGCTGCATTAACATTTCCGTTTATGTCGTCTGAGCTAGTACAGGAGAGTGGTATTCTCTATGGTGTTAATAAGTCGAATAATTCACTGGTGATTCTTGACCGTTTTAGCCTGCATAATGCCAACTCAATTACCTTTGCTCAATCTGGTGCTGGCAAGAGCTATACGACAAAAGTTGAGATACTGCGCCAACTCATGCAGGGTACGCGTGTTATCGTGATCGATCCTGAACGAGAGTATAAGCGACTGACTGAATCGGTAGGCGGTACGTATATTAAGCTATCGGCTAAGAGCAAGCAAAAGATAAACCCATTCGACCTTGCGACCACTTTCTCAAAGGCATCCGACCTGTCGGAACACACGCAGGATCTCATGGAAGTGATCGGGCTGATGGCCGAAGGCCTGACCTCACGCGAAAAAGCTGCTGTCGATAAGACTATTCTAAAGATATATAAGCAAGCTAAAAAGAATCAACCACTCCTTGAAGATTTGTATACCGAGCTACATAAACTAGGACAACTAAAGCTGTGTGAAAAGCTCGAAAAGTACATCTCAGGATCACTAGCCGATGTCTTTAATTCGCAAACTAACATCGAGCTAGATAATAGACTGGTTATCTTTGATATAAAAGATCTACCGGAGAGCCTACGTCAAATTATGATGCTTATTATCTCTAATTTCGTGAAGAATCAGGTGATGGCAAAACCAGAGAAGAGACTACTAATCATTGACGAAGGCTGGCTACTACTCGAACATGAAGAGTCAGCACGTTTCGTGGCCGGCCTTGTTCGTCGAGCGCGTAAATACTATCTTGGCGTATCAATTATCTCCCAGCAAGCTAACGACTTCTTAAAGAGTGATTATGGTCGGGCTATAGCGTCTCAGTCGGCACTGCGAATATTGATGCGACAAGACACCACGACCATCAAGGGTGTGGTCGGTGAGTTTAATCTGAGTGAATACGAACAGAGCTTCCTACTGACCTGTGAACGTGGCGACGCACTGATTATCGCCGACCAAAATCACGTCGCCGTAAAAGTCGTAGCTTCGGATAAAGAGCATCCGCTGATCACGACTAACCCTGCGGAGCTGTACGTGTGAACAATGCAGTGAGTGTTTTTGCGATTGGTTTCAAGGCCAAACGCTTACTGTTGCTAATCATAGTAACGATGTTTACTGTCATGTCACTTCCTGTGATGGCAGTCTTCTCACTCGGTACGCCAACACTGAGCTGGCTAGCCAATGCACCTGATGCTGAGGCAGCCGAAACGATGGGCTTCTACATGGGGCCACCGATGCCAGATAACACCTACGCATGGGGCAACTGTACATGGTGGTCGTACGCAATGCGTAAGTGGGCTGGTAGTCCAATACCGACAACTTGGGGTAATGCAAATACGTGGGACGATTATGCAAAACGTGATGGCTACGTGGTTAATAATACACCTGCAGTAGGAGCAGTATTTCAAACCGATGCCGGTGAGTATGGACACGTCGCTTATGTCATTGGTGTTAACGATACCAACGGAGAATGGAAAATATCAGAAATGAATGCACCAACGATCAATGTTGTGTCAACACGTACCTTTAGCAAGGAAGCAGCCGAAAGCTATAACTTCATTCACAGTAAAATAGGAGATAACGTATGGGTTCCGAATCCTCTCTCGCCGATACCGCCCTACAGTATTGGCCAGTAGCCGCTATCACGCTAGCATCTATTGTATGCGCTGTACTTATATTCCTTGCGGTGCGAACTGTATTAAATCGTCGCCACCTACATGTACGCGAGATGACGTGGCTAGAAATAACACCGCCATCGACAATTGCGAAAACCCCAGAGGCTACTGAGCAGCTCTTTTCGGTCATACATGGCGCACGCGCTGCACGACAGCTAAAAGATAGGCTATATAATCGCTCGCCAGTGATGAGTTTTGAGATTGTTTCAACACGGAGAGACGGTATCCGCTACTTGCTACAAGTCGAGAAGACACGCTCAAAGAATACGCAGAAAGTTATTACATCATATATACCTGATTCAAAAGTTAAAGAAATTGAACGCGAGATTAGTGAAGTAGATAGAATTATTGAGTTCAAAGAGACCGGCCACTACGTATTGCCGCTCACGCTAACTTCTGTATTTGAGCAACATGACCCTTTATCCTATGTAACGGGCGCGATGACAAAGCTAGGCGACGATGAAGAGATTTCACTGCAAATTGTAGCAACACCTGTACGCTTACGCGAAGCCGATATACTCTCTCATAAAATCCTTGGTAATGAGAATATCTTGCAACAAGTAAGCGGTAAGCAACTAACACTACTTGGACGTTTCACGAATATCTTTAGCAAAGCATCATCTGGCATTACAGATCTTGCCGGAGAGGTGTATATGGGTACAACTTTTGGCCACAAGGACTATTACAATTCCAAATCACGCGCCGTCCAACAGCAAGCACGTATCACTACTCATGATAGGCCAGCACGAACTTTGAGCACATTTGAACTTGAATTGATGGAGACAATGCATCAAAAAGTCACACGACCGCTATTTCAAGTAAACCTGCGCGTACTTGTCAAAAGCCCCGATGCAAAACAACATATCATTGCACTCCGATCAGCACTTGACGGCTATAGTGTTCTGCCATATCAGTCTATCAAGGCGAGGCTATCCCTACCGATTATTGATAAACTACGCCAGCGTAACGCGACAAATCGACTGCCATCACTCTTCCGCAAGTCAGCAATGATCCTGGCTTCAACGGAGCTTGCAAGTCTTTACCACTTCCCATCGAGCCAAGTAAGTAAAACTGATAACCTCATTACGTCACTTAGTCGTACGCTACCAGCACCCGTATCACTCAAATCTGGCAAAAAGTTATCAATTCTAATCGGTGATAACTACCATCATGAGACAATCACACCTATCGGTCTTACCGAGGAAGAACGAGAACGGCACATGTATATCATTGGTGGTACGGGCAACGGTAAAACAACAATGCTGTTTTATGAGATATTGCAGGATATACGTGCAGGCAATGGCGTAGCAGTATTAGATCCCCACGGTGATCTTGCCGAGCGTATCTTGCGGTACATACCAGAGGAGCGTATCAATGACGTTATTTACCTCAACCCTGATGACCTAGCATATCCAATCGGTATGAATTTGCTTGAACTATCGCCCGATCTTGAAGGAGATGATCTTCTGCGAGAAAAAGACCTTATTACTGAGGCTACTATTTCAGTATTGCGTAAGATATTTTCCGAGGACGACAGTGGTGGCCATCGTATCGAGTACGTACTTCGTAACACCATACAAACGGCTCTAACGCTTGAAGATCCGACTCTATTTACCATCTTTGAGTTGCTCAATGATGCTAAATATCGTCGCAAGGTAGTAAAAACACTCGAAGATAAAAACCTGAAAGACTTTTGGAACAACGAGCTTGGCAAAGCTGGTGATATGCAGAAAGTTAAAATGGCCGCAGGTATTACCGCTAAAATTGGACGCTTCCTGTTCTCCGCATCTGCTCGCCGTATGATTGAGCAACCAAAATCTACAATCAACTTTGAGGATATCCTAGCAGGTCGCAAGATACTGGTATGCAACTTCTCTAAGGGTCTTCTTGGAGAAGATACCTCGGCACTATTTGGTACGACTGTTCTTGCGAAGCTACAAACTGCGTCCTTACGCCGCGCACGCATCGGACAAGGCGAACGCACTCCATACTATCTGTATGTTGACGAGTTTCAGAACTTCGCTACAACGAGCTTCGTACAGATGCTATCGGAGGCGCGAAAGTATAAATTATTCCTCACTATGGCCGAACAATCTACCTCACAGCAAGATGAGCAACGCCTCGTAGATATAATTCTTGCTAACGTCGGTACAGTGGTATGTTTCCGCTCAGGTAGTCCGTCGGACGAGCGACTTGTCTTGCCGCTATTCATGCCGTTCATTCAGCAAGGCGAGATAGCCAACTTACCAGCTTATTCATACTATGTGCGCATCTCAGCCGTGAATGCTCAAGAACCGATGTCAGGTGTAACAGTGGTCGTTAAAGAAACTGGAGATGAATCTATAGCTCGAAAAGTGATCGAGACATCACGTCAACTTTACGCAAAGAAAGTTGAACTAGAAGAAAAAGAACCTAATGAACCAAAACAAAAAGATACGGCTAAAATATCTCAAAAATCTACAAAACCGAAGAAGAAGCGAGCGAGCAAAAAGCCAGATGACGAGCTATCCACGATGAAGTCGGTGACTTAGATATTACCAAATCAGATCAAGCTATTGCTTATTTTATTATTTCGTGCTATAATAGTCATCGAACCTTAACAGTTTAGCACTCCCTACTGAGAGCGGCGTTTTATATACAAATCTTGCATGTAATACGCCGTTCTCAATCGACAGTTGAGATCACCGCTGCAAGTCGCATCGGAGAAGTCTACGGCAAGGAAGAGGGTCATCATGACCACCATCGAGCAGTTGGCCGGTATCACCGCTCAGCACAACGAGATCGTCAAGCGTGTCGGCAACGGCTCGCTCGACCCCGCCGCCGTCAAGCGGGCACTCCAGGACATCATCGAGGGCAAGCTGCCCACGCTGACCTGGAACCCGCCCACCTGGTGGCGTACCCCCGAGCAGCAGCTCGAGCGTGCTCGCCAGCTCTGGCCGAACGCCGTTCTGCCCGAGCCGCCCAAGGAGTTCACGCCCCGGACGAAGTCCGAGGTGCTGCTGCTCCACGTGCCGGACATGTTCGACTCCCTCTGGGACAAGGTCGTCGCCCCCACGGACTACACCAAGTACCGGTGGGAGGGTGTCAAGTCTGACAAGCGGAACCTGCGTCTCTCGCCGAACAAGCGTGAGTACACGGAGCCCGTCTGGTTGGCTTTCGACCCCGAGCGCGGTAAGGGTGAGCGTCCCGACTCCTTCTGGGGTCAGGCCGACACCGCTGCCAGCGAGGTCTTCTCGGCGCTGATCCAGTTCCCTGAGTGGTCACTCGCGTGGTTCAACGGTGCTTCGGCTCCGAACCTCTCGGGCTACCAGCTCAAGTACGACGGGAACTGGTCGAACGTTCCGTCCCTCCACCGGTGGGACGTCGACCGCCAGCTGCGGCTGTGCGACCGCTGGGCTGCCCACCGGCTTGCCCACTGGTCGTCTCCGTCGGTCAGGGAGTGCTGACACTGGAACCTTGGTTCCTTGGTATCCGGAGGGGTTTGGTTTCTTGGATCTTGATCCTTGAAAACTTTTTACCTCTCCGGATACCTGCACTCACTTTTGAATTTGTCCCTTAACCGTTCCTCTGCTTTAGCAGAGGCGTTTTTAATTTTTGCTAAAATAGGAAGTGAATTGGTTACTGAACGTATGTTCACGGATATGCGTCACTGATTCCGTGTTTTGAAACTGACAGAATTACCTTATTTACGGATCAGGTAAGCGTGCAGGCAGAATATCGAGCACTCCGTGCAATCCGCTTGAGATATGTATCTCGTATAAAATACAGGGTTTGGATGCGTCTGGACCCGGTGGCACCGGATGGTGGATCGCGCTATACCGACTGGTCGAACGTTCCGTACCTCAACCGGTGGGACGACGACCGCCAGCTGAAGCTGAACGACAACTGGGCTGACAACCGGAATGACAACTGGTCGTCTCCGTCGGTCAGGGACTGCTCGTGATGGATTTCAGCCAGCCTCCCAGCATGCGTCCAATTTCACTACAAGTGGAATCGAGCTGCTGGTAGGCCTGGTTAGAAACGCATTTACAGTCTTTACACAAATTGAGGAGCAAGCGGAGGCTATCGAGTCGTACGGATGCTTCGTTTATGTAAGCGGCCTTATCTGACGGTTTAGTACTACTAGCAGCCCGCAGTGATAGCCGCAGGAGTTCAAGTATTTCGCTCTGACACGTCGCGCCGAGACTGTAGCGCTCTGATTTTGGAAATGCAATCAAACATTCATGAAAGGATTCGTATAGGTGGTAGACGCTACTGACAATGGGAACTTTCCGCAGCGCGGAACCTCTCTCTCTCTCTCTCTCTCTCTCTCTCTCTCTCTCTCTCTCTCTCTCTCTCTCTCTCTCTCTCTCTCTCTCTCTCGATAGCCACGCTCAAACCAACCCTCTCAAAGTAATAATTACAGACATTGTATCTATTAAAGCATTGTCAGCCGCATGGCGGAAGTTCTCGCGAGGTAAAAAATCGAGAAAAGATGTGGCCTTGTACCAAAAGTATCTTCAAAAAAATCTCACTGACCTACACGCGCCGCTTTCATCTGGTCTCTACAGACATCAGTCCTACCAACGATTCACCATTCATGACCCAAAACAACGCCAAATACATAAAGCAACGGTGGCCGATAGAATCGTACACCAGGCAGTCGTTACGGCTATCGAGCCGCTCTTCGAGAGGCGATTTATATATGACAGCTACTCCTGTCGTGTCAATAAAGGTGCTCATGCTGGTGTACTGCGCCTGAAAACTTTTCTTGCCGGTACAAGCAAAAATGACACAAAAGGAGCATATGCGCTCAAGTGTGATGTACGAAAATACTTTGCCTCAATCGACCATGAAATATTATTGGGCCTTATTGCTCGCCACATCCAAGATGATGCAACATTGGAACTGATACGAACGATTATTCTGAGCTATGGTCCCGAAACTGGTAAAGGCATACCGCTCGGCAATATTAGCAGCCAGTTGTTTGCGAACATATATCTCCATGAGTTGGATTGGTTCATGAAACAAACCCTTGGCGTTAAGCAATATATTCGCTATTGCGATGATTTCGTGATTGTCTCATCGGACAGAGCATATCTCGAAAGCCTCATCACACCCATCCGCAATTTTCTAAAAACCGAACTACAACTTGATTTGCATCCATCAAAAGTGTCGATTCGATCATGGAGACAAGGTGTAGATTTTCTTGGCTACGTCCTACTGCCACACGCTACCGTGGTTCGCACAAAAACGCAAAAGAGAGTACATTCAAAAGTTAATGCCGCCAACTACTCGTCTTACCTTGGAGTATGTTCCCACGCAAATGCCTACAGACTCTCGCAAACTATACGTAACGTAGTTTGGGCTGACAACTTATAGAAATACGACTCAGGTATAATAAGGACATGAATGTTTATCTGGACATTGACGGTGTATTGCTAGCCAACGAGAGTAACGCGGCTAACTATGCAGATGAGTTTCTACAGGCTGTACTAGCAACATATCCCGATTCTACCTATTGGCTGACTACACACAATTGGAGAGGCGAAAACAGGACTAAAGAAGTGCTCGCACCACACCTCAGACCGGAAACCGTGCCACTACTGGATAAAATTAAGCCGTCCGTCTGGAATGAAATGAAGACGGACGGAATAAACTTCTCTGAGAAGTTTATATGGCTCGATGATGACTTATGGCAGGATGAGCTAAAGGTACTTGAGCGACACAATGCCACCGATAACTTTATCTTAATAGACCTTCAGAAAAACCCAAACCAACTAAAAGATATAGCCGAGATTATTTAGTCTTTTTATGATCTTTTAGGTAGTCGCGCATTACCGCAAAGACCATGAGTCTCTTACGAGCACCAGCACCACGTGGTTTTACGATAATTGCATAGAGCGCTAAAACGCCTAAAGCTATAAGCACGCCTCCAATGTAGTAGTACCAATTTGACCAAAATAGGACTGCCGGTAACAGTGTGATAGGCAAAACACGAACTAAGATTACTCGCACTAACGTGTCGTAATATTTCCTGAATCGCTTATACGCTGAGGGGCGAGCCGACTGGTGTATGCGCAGATAATCTGCGTAGTCTTTCACGGCTATTGTTTCCGTGTACTTCAGATGCTCGTAAACCGATTCTTGCTCAGTATTATCATACAATCCGTAGAAGCTATCTTTTGACCTAAAGAATGCATAGTGAAGTACAACAAGGATCCAATCGATAGCCTGTGAAAAATGTAGGTACGCAAGACCAAACAAAACTCCGGCACTTAACGCTAGATATTCCATACTATCTATCATATCATTTATACCATTTTTCCAGTTTTATGAAGCGTAGCATCTCTTGTACTGACGAAGCATCGTCTATGCGACGCATTAACTCACAGCTATCATTTTGAGATAGTATGTTCAAACTACCTTCGTAGAGGATATCATCGATGATAGCTAGTTTCCTGTGATGGCCGATCGTCATTAGGACAGTAACTCCCATACTCTGCATCATTTCGATAGCCTTGATCACTTGATCTTGATACTGCGGATCATGCTCCTCAATAGGTTTCGTATTCACGATAACCTCAACGCCGCGCTTTTTAAGTTTTGCAAAGACGACAAGCAAGGATATAGAACGACGCTGAGTAATGAACGGACTTTCTATAACTACACGATGTCTTGCACTCCGAAGGTCTTTGTAAAACCTGTCATAAAATGTAGACTGATTGTAGAGTGAAGATGATGATAGCCTAAACATTTTTACCTCCTGAAATAGCGTTTTCGCTAACAGAGTAAAAAGTTCTATCTTCATCCATGTACCCCTGCCAAGAAGAGAAGCCAGCCTAGTGCTGGCTCTTCTTCTTGGCAATCGAGCATGAGGATCGAACCTCAGTCGCGGCTGCTTTAGCAGGCGCAAGATTGAGATACGCGTACTGTCAAATCTTTGATTTGCACAGTACCTAGCGGATGTTCCTCGCTAGCATAGCGAGGACATCCAAGCGTCGGACTCATGCCCCTGCCAAGATTGAGAATTTCACTATTACACTAAAACATAAAAATACTCCGCGCCTGATGACGCGGAGTACTTCTATGTAAAGCACATGCGCGTCCGACGCGGAGTTATACCTGGTCGACTAATTGTCGAGAAACACGTGAGACAAGGCTTGGCATAGGAGGAAAGCATCCCCACTCTCGTGGCAACATGCCACCATTCGCAGCGCGTACCTCATCAGCCCTTTGACGCCAAACCGCATCAGTGCAAGCTTCCTGCACATAACGGCGAGCGTCAGAGCGGATAGTCAGGTCAATGTTGTTGCTCATCAAATTCCTTACTATTGTCGTGTCAGGCACATCCAACTACAAGGTTAGATATGTATATTATAACACATTACATAACTATTTGGAATAGGCCAATTCAAAATTCGTAACAACAATATGCAAGAAAATTACAGCTAGATATTTAAATATAATGCCGTATATGTCAATAGTGTGCTAAAATTGACAAAGTATCAATAAAGATTGGACCTATAAAATGGCTAAACAACGCAACAAGCACGGAGCTTCGCACAAGCGACGCATGAAAAAGAAGAAGCTGGCAGCTCTGAACAAGTAGCCATAGAGCTCATCCATCAGAATAGCTATATAATATCCCGACGATAATGTCGGGATATTTTATTTCATGCAAATCAAGCAATCTCAGAATTTAAACGTAAGGACAGGGGAGGCGCGTTTGCTTTGTTTCGATGCGTATTTCGCCACGTACCAAACCTATAAGCAGCCACTCCTACTGCAAGTGCGCTACCATGCGATATCATATCAATTTTACCGTCATCTCCACCCAAAAATACATAGGCACCAAACGTCATTATTGAAGCAAATGCCGCGGCACCAAGCTTCCATCGTCGACGTTTTGTTTCATCCTCGGCACTTACTGCACGATCAAGCAAAAACTTTGTCCCCCAAGCAGCCGCTATCGACGACGAGCCCACGTCCACAGTATTGCCAATGAGGCCAGTTTGATCAATCAGCGCATCTGTTCCGCAACTAATCATCTGCGCACTAATGGCGGTGGCCGCCAGCTCGCGTAACGGCGTCGTTCGACGGGCAGCTTCGAGAGTAGCGAGAGTAAGCCCGGTCGCTCCGGCAAAATCTAGTTCCTTAATACCAATACCATCCGGTGTTCCAAACGCCGAAGGGATTGCCATTTCTAGTTGTTTTGTCAGCGGGTCGCTGGTGTGTACGGCTAAACTATCGCCATACACCAAATTTACAGCGACTAGTCCTAAAGCTGCGGCAACTGTTACTTTAGCATCCTTCAGATAGTCGATCGCGCGACGATAAATTGTACGATTTTCTTGTGATTGGTCGTCAAGATTATCTGCTTCAGAGGTTGTAAAAACACCATCTTCAAAACTTGCCATATCAATGCATTTTACCATCATTCTCAATCTGCGCTAAAATAGATAGGTGAAGAACAACAAGAGTCTCAACTTTTTCAAAAACAAAAATGGCGAATGGACAATTGCTCAATTTCCAAACTTTCCGATTATAGCGTGGCTGCTGCTGTATATCTCACTCTTTTTCATAGGTGACAGCAACTTGAAAAGTAGCGTCCATTCTCTTAGCAATGCATTTTTATTTACGTGGGCCTATCTAGAGATCGCAATGGGCGACAGTGGTTTTCGTCGACTACTCGGCGGCGTTGTGATACTTTCCGTAATATACGGCTACTTCAACTAGTCATCATTAGGTTCAAATCGGTCTTCATCCGTATGATTCGTTACCGGATGCTTAACAGTAGGGCTAACCGTCGACGATGGTGACGTAGCACTATTTCTGTTCAATATATTCGAGATAGTAGGCACTGCTGGTGCGACAGGAACTCTAGGCACCTTTGGCTTCGATATAACTTCAAAATCCTGATACGGCAGAGCATTGTAATATTCCACATACGCCACTACTCGGTACTTGCCCGGCTTATTAAATAGATGGCGCCACTCTTTAAACGTACCGGACATTGATCCATTTGCCGGCACGGCTATCTGACGACCCTCCAAGGGACAATCGCTCAGAGCGACCGTATCGTGAATCCGTTTCCAGGTGCCACTTTCTAATTTAAATACTTCTAACGGCTCGGACGGACAGTTGTTGGTTACATAAATAGTACTATTGAAACCATTGTGTACAGTAAACGGCACGGTTTCACCTACTAAAAACTTAGAATAGGGAATTGATAATCGCACATCACCAACAGGAACGCTATGAGTGCCTATCTGACTGCCAAATTGATACAGCGCGAACAGTGCTCCTGCCAGCAGAACCGCATAAACAATCGCCCACATAATGCGCCAACGTACCGGGCTATACGCATATAAAAGTTCACCTTTCATATCGTTTTTGCTCTCCAAAGTCTATATAAGATACTTACGGCGATTGCCGCACCCATACCAACCCAAAGTATGCGCAACAAACCGTCGGCTAAGTCTGTACCCAAATACAGCGCATGAACAAATACGAATAGTATAACTACATAGGAGAGTAGGTGTACCCACTTCCAAATAATCGGCTTTTTTTCTACCCAAAGTAACGAAGTGATTATTATGATCATAGTTAAATAAAATGCCAAGGTACCCATAGCTACGTACAAGGAGCCTAAATGCAATCCAAACAACGTCACTACTTTGTAGTCCGATAGCCAAGGTATCAAAATCTGCCAAATATTAAATGGTACGAAATGGTCGAAGAGTAGTCCGAACATATGAATAGATACGGATACTCCAAAAGCAATTCCTAACGCTCTATGCGAAGCCCATGCGGTCAGCGGTTCAAGAAATCGGTATGTATAACCCGTAACCTGACCAATTCCCGATAATATAAGGATAAGCAGAGCAACCGCTGCGACAATACCGCTGGCACGAATTATGTACCACGGCCACGAACTCTTGGCTCGTTCCAGCATACGCTCAGCTAACGTTGGTCCAGGTATAGTCTGGACTTTGATACTATTGTCAGTACTAGCTGCAATTGCCGCAGGCTGGACGTCTGCAAACAATCCAAATAGCACTGCCAGAGCAAAAAATAACGCCAATATGGACTTACGCATGAGCCACCGCCTTTACGTTTTTATTCAACCTTAGACTTCGGCCGAATTTTACGTTTTTTCCATCATAAGTTTGTAGAAGCGCAGCCCTTACATTTCGTGACTTCAAAAAAGGCACTGCTTTTTCGCTACCCAAAATTACCGCGCATGATGCCAGTACGTCCGCATCTATGCCCTTATCGCAATAAACCGACGCCACCCGGACATCAGACATCGATGGCCGTTCCGTGCGCGGGTCAATGATATGATGCCAGTCTTTTGTGTCGGTACTAGTTCCGCGCCGTACGTTCGTATCAGAAGTCGCAACAGCAAACGTATCAAAATTAATCGGCTGGAATATAAAAGGACTGAGATTATCTAATGTGGAACTATCCGCGATACGCACCGTCCATGGCTTTCTATTCTCATCATGACCGCCCGCCACGATATCCCCACCTAATGAAAACCAAAAACCGACAACTTCGTCAGGCAAACATGCCGCGAGCTGATCCGCAAGATACCCCTTGCCGCAACCGCCCATGTCAATCGATGTGCCGTAAGGAATCTTCGCCCATTCATCGCCAACTTCAAAATTATCAACTGACACAACAAGTCTATTTGAATAATCGTCTTGGACATCATTTTCATGCCCAGGCATAAATGATTTCGTGTAACCAGCGCGTTGCAGAGCAGG
Source organism: Candidatus Nomurabacteria bacterium (assembly GCA_023898645.1). Classification (NCBI taxonomy): domain Bacteria; phylum Candidatus Nomuraibacteriota; species Candidatus Nomurabacteria bacterium. Next base: position 639,953 of record CP060232.1, read on the forward strand.
CAAGATAAACGGATTGTATAAGCCCCCTGTTACTTCAGTCATACTTTTTGCAGCCAGTAGCAGCTCACGAAATGCTGGGCTAATGTGACGCCTACGGCCACCAGTCCGATTAAACAAAGACAGTTCGCTTTCTGGAATAAAGCGGCTAAACTGACGCTCAAACCGAAACGCAATGCCCCAAAGAATCTCCAGCAGTTGCTCAGCTACTGCATCAGGCATATCCGAAACAATCATCAAAGTAACGTCAGAGCCTACAACCCGCTTCGTCTGAAAATGCTGCTTTAACATGTAGTTACCCCGCTTGGTGTCGTCGTGCATATTGGCGTTGGCTGCGGCGCGGTTGCCGTCGGTGTAGTATTTACGACTGGCGTTGACTGTGTAGTTGGCGCCGAGGCTCCCTGAGTACTCGAGCCGGTCTGCGACACGGTACCAGTAGAACTATTCGCTTTGATTTGTGATTCAGCTGCCGCCACTTTTGCCAAAGCTTCGGATACTGCCTTCGATACTGGCAGGTGACTGTCCAATGCCGGTAGTTGATTTACTAGTTTATCCAAATCTTGCTGCCTGCCGTTCGTTAGCGTACTACCTTCGGTGGTATTATTGTCGAGCAGCGAACTAGATGGCATACTTTTCAGCAAGTCGCTTGCCATTACAACAACACTGCCCAAAGATAACCCAACAGCGCTCAAGGCATACATATTGTACGGCCAGCTACGAATTTGCCCCGTTTGTCGGCGAGAGCCCTGACTAAACGCCTCGGTCATAATTTGACTTCGACTAACGTCCTTAGCGCGCAAAGTACTAATTGCGGCATTTATAAATGGAGGCGGCCCGCACAAAAAGAACGTTTTATCACCGTAATGATGACCAGTAACCTCGTCGAGCAACTCAGGAGTGATGCGGCCTGATTTAACCTCTTGTTTTTCGAACTTATCGACTGGACCATGACCAATCACAAACACTACTTTAAGCCGTGGATTTTGATCCTGCATCTTAATTAACTCACTTCTAAAAGGCACGTCGTCTTGTGACGCACAGCTATAGACAAGTACTATGTCGCAGTCTGCATGAATGGTTGAAGCAAATCGTACCATACTCATAAATGGGGTGATTCCTATGCCACCCGCCAGCAAAACAACGTCTTTATCACGTTCGGCATCGAAAACGAAACCACCAAATGGTCCACGTACTTTTACGATGTCGCCTTTTTTTACTTTCGACAATGCTGTCGTAAAACGACCGCGCGTTCGCATACTAAACTGCAAAGTTTCTTGCTGAGTAGGTGAGCTGACGATAGAAAAGCAACGAGCTGGAGTCGGTCTAAAGTTATGCGAAAAACTTATTGCCGCGTACTGCCCAGGCTGAAATGTAAAAGGAAATTTATCCTTACTTTTTAAGGACAATAACAGAGTAGAAGCAGTGATCTGCTCCGCGTCCTCTACGACATACTTATGTATAAACACGACATAATCATTATAGCAGTCAATTTGTCATGACGTGTTGTATACATACTAAAAACTTCCATCAAAATTTTATAAATATGGCTCTGCTGAATAATATTTTTCAACCCAAGTTCGCATAACGCCAATTCGGTGCCCCACTGCAGGGTCTTTCGGATCATTTATGATGTCTTGCGCGCGCAGACTAAGTTCATCGGAAGTATAATTTACTCTTCGTCGATTGTCGGCATAGATTTTACGTCTGTAGGCGGTAATGGCCCTGTAGTCATCGCCGTCAAAAGTAACAAGATGAAAGCCAAGCGCACAACGACCCATTCTGTCTTCGAATGTCACATTCCTATGACCGCTATAGCCGTCTAGTCGGCCTTCGGCATCGGCATGAACGGGCCACTGTAGATCTAGTTGAATTCTTTCCCACATACTATTAAATTCACCGAGTCGTTCAGCTGCCTTCTCACGCATCTCAATCGCCATCTGTTCATAAGACAAATTACAATTACCATAGTCCAAAATAATTCCAGAATTATTGTGATCGGTCGTAGATATAATTTCGGTCGTACCGTAAGTCATAATATTCCCACAGTACCACTTGTGCCTGTAACGTCAAAATAGTTATGCTCTCGATAGGGCAAATTTACTGAAATAGCGACCATTTACATTCATACAATGCATGTAGCAAGGTGTTTCGTCGTATGGACAATTTTATAAGTATTATCATTAATCTTGCCCAACTACATGTAAGTTGTACGAGCTTTGCCTGATGTGGTAGACTGTCAGCAACGCCGGCGTAAATCACGCTGACAATCGCACCTTTGGAGGGAGGTGAGTAAGGTGAGCAGCATCTTTGCATGGTTCAGTGCGAACTGGCCTGTGATTTTGAGTGTACTTGGTGGCGCCGGTGGCATCGCCGGTTTCGTCAAATCATTTCATATCGTCCGTGAATACGAACTTGCAATCGTGACCAAACCTCGTGGCGGCAGCGTCATAAGAGACAAGGAAACGGGGCAAGTCAAGGAATATACGGGCGTCCTGATCCGATTAGCTGGACTATACCGCGTCATTGTCGTCAACATGAAAGACCATGTGGACCTTATCTTACTCGACGGTGTGATGCGCCCGACGGAAAGTGGTCATCGCGAAAAATGGCAGCTATCCGCGACAATCAAATGGCACATCGAAAAGGGCTACGTCTATCAGGCGTCCGAGTGGCATCTCACGGACATCGGCGAATACGCGAGGGGTAAGATTCAGGATGCGATTCTGAATTATCTAGAAAACACCCCAGCCGCCGTAGAGCTAAATTCTGCTGGAGTTTTTACGGCCAGCCGGACAAAGGCCGTCCAGGAAGAGTTACTCACTCACGGCGTCGTATGGACCGAGCTGATGGTCAACAAAAACGCGTTGGCTGACTCCGAGATCCAGGGTCAAGCCATCCGCGAAATCGGCAATCCGTTACGCCCAGACACCGCCTAACCACTCTCAAACCCGTCTTGTGCTTGCCTCACTGGCATGACAAGGCGGGTCTTTTCTTTTCACGCACGCTTCTATCTACGAGATTGGTTCAAATTCCTTTTCAGAGCCATCCGATACTGCGCCAACTTGGTCTATACCGGGAGCATCTACGTCTCTGTTTGTCTTGGTCGCAAGTGTAAAGCTAAACGTCGAACCATTGTTCAGGCGACTATCTACGTTAATCTTTGCATCAAGCTTGTCGATAAGTTTAGCGACCACATACAACCCAAGCCCCGTACCGGTAGTTTCGCGTGTCCTATAATCTTCGCTACGATAGAATTTTTCAAAAATATGTTCTATGTCCGACTTGCTCATACCGATTCCGGTGTCGGTAACAAAAAACCGGATTCGACTATCCGACTCCATCTTTGCACCAAAGGTAACTGACCCATCCTTGGTATACTTTATGGCGTTAGTAATGAAGTTTTGCAATATTTCTTCCAGATACAATCGACTTGTTTCGATAGACGGCAGGTTGGTCTCGGCGTCCAGATTAAGCTGTAGTGATTTCATGTGTGCTTCGTTTTCATACCTACCGTAAAGGTCATGCAGCATCGTGTTAACATTTACCGATTCAACGAAGTCTCCCACTCCGCGCTCGGCGCGTGACAATGTCGAAAGATCGTTGATCATGTTAGCCAAGTACACGACCTGTGCGTGCGCAGCCTCGGCGGCATCATGAATTTTAATTTCAGAAGCTTTACGTTCCTGCATAAGCATAAGATTACTCAAGCTGCCTTCGGCAATAGCAACCGGCGTGCGAAGCTCATGACTAGTAACACTTATAAACTCGTCTTTTTCTTCTTCTAGTGTTTTTTGTTTCGTAATGTCACGCAGTATCAAAACAACTCCGTACTCTTCTTCGTCATTAAAGGTTCCACGAATTCGAGACATCTGCACATTCAAATGCTTTATATCTTCACCTTTACCAGTAGACAGATCGTCTCGCGTACTTGACGTTTTAATCGTTCGCGCCAATTCCGTCACACCTACGGGATGACCGTTCATATCTGTAAGTTCCAAAATCTGATCGATATTACGCCCAATGAGAGATTCGTTAGTATCAAAAAACACCTGAGCGGCTGCATTTTGAGAGGTGACGCGACCGTAGCGATTAAGCGTCATAACTGCGTCGCTAATACTGTTTAGCAGTGTATTCAGGCGGTTCACCTGTAGCTGTTCTGAATGCTGTGACCTCTGTAAATCAACGGCCTTCTTGCGACTATGCGAAATGATATTAACAAATATATACGAAAGCAAAATCGTCATAAGAACGACCATAACGGAGTTACCAGAATACACAAGAACATTCGGCTCAAGGTCGTTAGCAAACAACAATGAATACGCCGCACCCGTAAGCACAAGAGACAAGCTACTCATAACAAACCCCGTCCAGCCAAAGTAAATAGACGCCCATAAAATCAAAATCGACCAAAGCACGGTATATGGACTAAAAATCTCAGAGAACCATAGCAGCAACACTGCCATAGTAAAGTGATACCAAACGATGGTAAGTAATTTAAAATGAGAAGATTTCGTACCCATGTATGTGAGTATGGGTGTCACGAGAAAGGCAGAAAGAAAAAAGAAGTTTCTTACAAGAGGGGTGTAGTGCTGAGGCACGCCATTACCAAATGCGAGTAAAAGCATTATAACCACCGCAATGATGATTAACATGCCCGTTAGCGAAAGGGCCAGCCTCTTTGAGAGTACGCGAGTATCATCAATCATTACATAAGCATCTTAATATAAAACATAAGTTTTATCTAGATGAGACCACTGTCAGGAGTATTTGCTATGTACTAACTTTTTTTTGTTAGAGTGTATTCTCTTTGCTATACTAGCAACAATATGAAGTCACTTCATCTGAGCAGACCATATTTGTTGTTGGCGATTGGCATACCGGGAGCAGGCAAAAGCGCCTTTTCTTCGAAGTTTGCAAAAACATTCAATACGCCGTTTATCGACTACGTCGAACTTGCCGGCATCGTCAAAGACGAGGCGACATTTCACAAAGTCGCTAACTATACGCTAAAGCAATTATTTCTGACAAAACAGACAATCGTCCTAGACGGACGAGGGGAAAAGGTAGCCGACAGGCGACAAATTATAGACATGGCGGTTAAGCACGGCTATATACCACTTTTCATCTGGGTCCAGACCGAGCCCGCGACAGCAGAACAGCGAGTCGCTCGTGGCAAAGGCGCAAAGATGACAGTCAAACAATTTGATGAAGGCATACTACAATTCCAGAACCCAGCAAAAGGCGAACCCGTACTTGTCATAAGTGGCAGACACACGTACGCCTCTCAGGCGCGCGCGGTTCTCAAACGACTAGCCGGGGATCGACCCGTCGAAGAAACTCCAAGAATCGCCACCCCTCCACCTCGACAGACGCCTGTACGCGGACGATTCATACGATAGGAATAACATGGCGACAATACATGACGAGGAATTCGGCGAGATCACTGTCCGCCGAAGTGTGCGCGCGCATTCTATTCGCATAAGCGTCGCTCCGGACGGCACGCTACGCGCATCCCTACCTCCGTATGCGCCACTATTTACGCTAAAACGGCTCGTCAAATCATCTCGCAGCAAGCTTCGCAAAATGTTAATACAACAGACGCCCACTTATAATTTGGCTAACGGCATGGAAGTTGGAAAAAGTCATAAACTCGTCGTAGGCAAGTCCATCCGCACAAGCGTACGGCGCACCGGCCAGTCTATCGTAGTTGCGCTAGCGCCAGGGGACAATTTGCATGATCCGTTAATCGAGCGAAAAGTACGAGACACTATAGCAGCAGCGCTGCGTGTCGAAGCTAAAAATTACCTTCCGCGCAGGTTGGCCTACTTAGCCGAAAAACTAGATTGCAACTATGAGAAGGCTCGTTTTTCGCATGCCAGTAGCCGCTGGGGGAGTTGCAGCAGTAGCGGTACAATTAGCCTCAACATAGCGCTCATGAAACTACCGTTTGAACTTATCGATTACGTTATCATTCATGAACTTTGTCATACCAAACAAATGAATCACTCACCAAAATTTTGGGCGCTTGTCGAAACGGCCGACCCCTCGTATAAGCTTCACCGAAAAATGCTCAAATCTCACTCGCCGTCAGTATAGACTCGATGACCTTTGAAACCCCTATGAAAGCACGCTGTTCTTTGTTTATTTTCTATAAACCTGTATAGGTCGGCCCTTCCAGGTGACCACGCCCAACTTATACTGGTACAAGCTGACGATGAGTAACGCGATTTCCTGAGCTATAGTGAATGGAAGTAGCAATGCGCCGACAAATCGATAACGCACCCATACTCGGCTTAAGTAATAGTAGGCGATTAAATATTGCAGTGCGACCAAAACCCCCGCCCATGGCTGCCACCATACAACTGCATACGGTATAAGCGTGACGCCAAGAAGCACGACCAGCCAAATAACCTGCAACCAAAACGCATCGCACTGCGGATAGAGCAGGCGGATACTTGTCTCGACTTGCGATGACCATTTCTTTTCAAAACGTACGCCCAACCACGAGCTGCTCATTACCAACCGATACGCTTTTTCTGCCGCCAATTTACGAGCAATTGTCGTCTCCATGAGCATAGATTTTTGAAGCGATGTATCATTCTGCAACTCATCTAACATCAATTTCCGCTCTATCAACCACGCGTTAGACACAGCGCGCGGACGAGTCGGCGTAAATCGCACCATCGCCCAATAGTATCGCATTGTAGTAACGAGAGTGCTCGACTCCCAGCGATTATTTCTTAATGGCACAACCGACACCATTTTTGCCTTATAAAACAATAGGTAGCTGACAAGACGCGCCACAGTGTGCCGCTCAATGAGCGTATCGACATCCATAAATAATATATATTTACCACTAGCTTCATCTGCCAACATAGCTTGGGCATAATTTTTGCCTAACCAGTCTTCCGGTAACGGCTTACCTTCGACAAAACGAACGCCGGCATGAGCAAAAGATTTTATAAGCATAGACGTGTCGTCGCGTGAGCCGTCGTCTAACACGATAACTTCAAGTTTTGGATAGTCACTAGCAACTACTCGCTCTAAACACTGCGTCATAGCGTGCGTCTCGTCGCGCGCGGTTATACATATACTAACTGTTGGCAAGTCTTTTTGCACAGGCAGATCTACGGGCATAGTCAACCTTCGAAACGCAACACGCAGTCTGATGAGAATGAATATATCGAGTGCGCCGACAACCCCAAGCAGAAACAGGTCAATCATTACCACTATACTAACATATCCTTATACATGTTGTCCGCCTCTGCCCGCACCCTTTCTCTGGTGCTTGACATTACGGCCGACTACACCTATACTTTGTATTGACAGCCTGCGACAAGCAGGCTATTTAAGTACAGAAAGAACAACGTGGCAAATACGACCAAAAAGTCATCGAAAAGCAAAGTGAAAGACGACGCGAATGTCGTCCGTATCCGTGCGAACGCTTCAAGTAGCGATAAACCGTCTAAAGAAGCAAAGACTACCGTAAAGACTCCAGCGAAAAAGTCTAAAGTCGTCACAAAAGACAAAAAGGCAAGGAAACTTCACACGAAGTTCAAAGCTCCTCGCGTCTTACGTGCTATTGGCGGCTATTTCAAAGGTGCATGGGTTGAACTACGTCAAGTTCGCTGGCCAAACCGCCGCGCCACTTGGGGCCTCACATTGGCAGTTATAGCTTATAGCGCATTTTTCGTCGTCTTCGTACTACTACTAGACGCCGGATTCAAATATTTATTCGATTTAATTCTAAAGAAGTAAGATAAAGGAGCACTATGTCAAACAGGTACGACAGCACCCGCAAATGGTACGCAATTCACACGTATAGCGGTTATGAAGAGAAGGTGGCTGACAGCATTCGTCAGCGTATCAATGCTGTTGACATGGCAGACAAAATTTTTGACGTAATGGTGCCCAAGGAAAAGCAGATCCAAATCAAAAACGGCAAACGAAAAGTTGTCGAAGCAAAGATTTTCCAAGGATATGTACTTGTTGAAATGAAATTAACAGACGAAACTTGGTACATCGTCCGCAACACTCCTGGCGTCACAGGTTTCGTAGGTAGTGGCACCGAGCCAACTCCGGTTTTTGATGCAGAAATTGCCAAAATCAAAAAACGCATGGGAGTTGAAGATCCAAAGCATCATATCGACTACGCTGAAGGCGAAGTCGTCAGTATCACAGACGGACCGTTCAAAGGCTTCGATGGTGCAATCAGCGAAATTGACACACAAAAGGGCAAGATCAAGGTCATGGTTAGCATGTTTGGTCGCGACACCCCTGTAGAGCTTGACGCACTCCAAGTCAAAAAAGTATAGAGACACTGTTACACTACAGAGAGTCCGGCCAGCCGGACTCTTTTTTTGCAGTAATATGGTATAATAATCAAGTCTCAGTCAATCAACCTGGAGGACATCTATGAAGCGCGCGCTCGGTGTAACGCTCGGCGTAACTATCGGAGCTGCAGCATTCGTCGTCGTTGCTACATGGCACATCGTGGCCAATACGGGCAACGACATTGTTGACGACTCGGAACTATGGAGTAGGTGACAAGAGTGTATTCAGTGCAAACCGCAACGGACACGGTTTCGTTTTCTACTACGACCAGGTCAACTCTCGACGGGGTGCCGGTCAAAGTCACAATCAGCATCACCGCCGATGACCAGCTAGAGCACTATTTCGACCGTCAATCGGTCGGAAGGCTCCCATCGGCAACAATTGAGACGCTCCGAATTCTCGGTGTCATCTACGATGGCAGCGAGCCGGAGGTCGAAGTGGACCGCAGCACTTAAGACGTAGGTCACACGACCACCCCATGGGGCGGCTTATGTCGCCCCATTTTCATTGGTAAGCAAAACCCAGCTATCACAAGCGTCATCTTGCTAAATATCGCTACATCTGTTATATTCAGTAAGTTACGCACTAAATATTTACGCTTCAAAATAGTATTTAGTACAAGGAAAATATCACTATGGCCAAGAAAATTATTGGTAATCTAAAACTTCGCATCCCAGCTGGTCGCGCAACCGCAGGTCCTCCTGTTGGTAGCACGCTCGGTCAATGGGGCCTAAACATGATGGATTTCATCAATCCTTTTAATGACGCCACTAAAGGCGACATGGGTAAAGATGTTATCGTTCACATTCAGGTTTTCGAAGATCGCACATTCGCATGGAAGAGCCTCGGTCAGCCTGTAGACGACGCAATCCGCGCCGCTATCGGCATCCAAAAGGGTAGCGCCAAGCCGCATGCCGAAAAAGTCGGTAAGATTACTCGTGCACAGCTCGAAGAAATCGCCAAGGCAAAGATGGACCAGTTGAACGCAATCGACCTCGATGGCGCAGTCAAAACCATCGCCGGAACCGCACGCAGCATGGGCGTCGAAATAGCCGACTAATATTGCAAAATTTGCAAATATAATGTAAAATACTCCTCAAATAAGAGGAGTATTTTCGTGAGCATAGAAAACAACGACCACTTCAAACTCTGGGAATCGTCCTTTGACGCCCTCGAACTACCGGAAATGCCCAAAGATCCACTTGACGCAATCGTTGACTACACAGCCGATCCAGTAGAATGCGCAAAAGAAATCCATAAATACTTGTATAAAAATCCGGAGGACGCACATTCATCGCTCATGCGACGCGGCCTTGCTAAATTAGCTTACAAATACTACGGACAATACCACGGGAAACAACTTGCAGTAGTGGCGGACGAAGCATTTGCTGTACCTGAAACCGACAAAACACATCGAAAGCGTGAAATACTTCAAACGTCACAATATTCAGGCACCATCTTTGCTCGTGGCAACATGGCGACTTTCCGAACAATTGACTTTCGTGATGGAGAAACAGGCGTTGAAAGCACCCTTATAACTTTATGCCTATCTGAGCCATATCTCATTAATGCAAATGGCGATATAAATACCGACCACGAGCTACCCGACTACCTGCTACTCCCCATACAAAAAGTGCAGGAATACAAATTCAAACCAGACGAAATAGCAAATAGCTAGACTGGTTCAATAGGGCAGGTGCTTGCCTATAGTTGCAGCGAGGATTATCATAAAAAAAAGGAGTACGCTATGTCAGAATCAGATTTCAGCCTATGGGAAAAGGAACAGTCAGCTGGAGACAAAGAACTAAAAGTCATTCAGCATACACTCGACTTAGCACAGGAGCTCCAACTAAACCTCGTCAATCAGCCGCCCGACTTCCGTAAAGACATGGGGATCGAGGCACTCAAACTGCTTAACGGCCACCCGAACAATCTAAAACATCGCGACTTTGCGGTACATGTCCAGCACGCATACCTTCACTTGCGCCCAAAAGCACCCGAAGATCCAGCCCACACTCTACACTACGGAGAAATGCGACTCATAGGCAGAATCGGATATTACGTGCTCCAAGGGCTTTCAGACGCTGACTACATTCTATCCCTGCAGCTTTTCGACCCAAAACAACTGGAATGTCGTAACATAGAGGACAAAATATCTGCTCGTCTGCCCGAACCGTTGTCGCTTCCCGTAGCAGCATTCATCGATCCGCCCATTCTTATCAAGTAGCACAGCCAACGGGCCCCGCGCATTTGGATGCACGAGCCGACTCTAGAAGTGATCGCGAATATGCGAGAAGCTATAATCCCACTTGGCGTTCGCCTTTTTGTGCGGATTAAAGATATGTAGCGGGTCGAAGATGTTTTTAGTGTCACGGAAAAGTTGCATTATTTCCTTGCCATACATCTGTTCCAACCAAGGGCCACGCACTAGTCCGTCATTATGTTCGCCGCTGAGTGACCCTTTATATTTCAGTACCAGCGTATTAACTTCCTTCATAGCAGGCAAAATCTTCTTGCGGTCTTTTGGATCCTCAAGTTTCATAAGTGGAATGATATGGAAGTTACCGTCGCCCATGTGCCCAGCGATAGTAGCGAACAACTTATATTTCTTTATAATACGGCGTATCTTAGGCAAAAACTCTGACAAATATTCAGGGTTTACAACCAAATCGTCAATAAATGGAGCCGTGTGCTTGTCGCGCACCTTGCTGCGAAGTAGCTGGAAGCTTCGGCGACGCATAATCCAAAACTTCTCACTCGAACCTTCCGTAGGGTCTTCTTCAAAACCATTGATTTCATATCGTGCCTTTAGGTGCGACAAATCTTTGTGTAGTTGACGCACTTTATGTCGAACTTCTTCTTCAGTGTTGCCATTAAACTCGACCATGAGGATGAGCTTTGGTATACCGTGCAGAAGCTGCAGCCCATCAGGAATCAAACTAAGGAGCAGGTGAATGAATTTAACTGGACCGAGCATTTTCAGGAAACTCGGCATAAACTTTATACTAAGCCAAAGAGTTTGGTCATCAAAGCTCTCAAACGTAGCTGGTTTATGTTCGAGCACCTTTGGTATCAGTTCTCCCAACTCATCAATATCTTTCATAAATAACACCAGCAGGCCTGAGTGCTTTTGACGCGGAACCAACTGCAACGTCGCTTCAGTCACAAACCCAAGCGTACCTTGTGCGCCAATGATAGCTTGCGTTAGGTCAAACACGCCAGTTTCTCGGTCCCATACATTCCACAAATTGTAGCCGGTTGAGTTTTTGCTCACGTTTGGTTTGGCTGCCTTGATCTTGTCGTAGTTTTTTTCGATCAGTTCGTAGAGATCTTTATAAACTTTACCCTCGAAATCTTTTTGCTTCATCTTGGCATCGAGTTCACTCTTATTAAGCGGCTTAACGACTCGCTCTACGCCGTCAGCAAACACAAACTTCATGTGTGGCACATACTTTTCTGTCTTGCCAAATTCCAGCGACTTTTCGCCACCAGAGTTGTTGTTGACCATACCGCCAACCGAGCATAAATCACGGCTAGCAGGGTAGGAAGGCAGAAGAAAATCACCGGTCTTTTTGTCAAAATCGCGGAAGAAAATTCCAGGCTGAGTTGTTGCTTTGTCATGTTTTTGATCGATAAATTTGTTGAGATGCCTTTGAAAGTCAACGATGATCGATTCATTTATGGCAGCGCCAGACATGTCGGTACCGGCACTACGAGCCGTCAGCGACAGGTGAGGATCGTGTGCTTTGCGTTCCGCGACAATTTTGACCGCAGCTTCAACGTCTTTACTTGTTTTAGGAGCAATGACTAGTTTTGGTACAACCTCGAACATACTAGCGTCGTGCGAATATGCGTCGAGCGTGGCAGGGGCGTCATCGACATCACCCTTAAAGCCACTTTGAGCAAGTGCTTGTTTGATTTCTTCCATAAGTCAATCATAGCATAAGCGTCACAATCATAATGCCCAGATATGAAAAAACACCCCCGAAGGGGTGTGGAATAAGTGAAATTGGGCGGATTCCCCGGCGTGCCGAAACGGCACACCGGGGAATCCTATCCTGTCACGGCGGTCTTCGGTGGACGTTTCGTCCGGATTTAATCGGCAGAGTCGAAGGCGATGCCGTTCAAACTCAGACGCTCTGCTAGCTTCGAATTGAATCGAGGCTCCAGCAGGATATTCAGGATAACCATACGCGCAAGCTCGTCCTTCAGACGAATGAAGTCACTCTCGGTCATGCTAGCGGGCTCTTCCTCAATGGTATCGAGGGCGGCACCGATTCTATCGATTGCGGCCGAAATTGGCGTACGTCGTTGGTCGGTCATGAACCGTCCTTTCGTAGTATCTCCACATTTTCACTCATCTAAAAGTTCGTTCGCAGCCAGAACAGATAAAATATCTGATTCCGAACGACGAAACTGCTAGCTACTATAGCATAATCGCCAAGTCTGGTCAATCGGCATAAAAAATCCGCCATAAGGCGGAAAAGTATGACAGTGGAAGCATAAAGCGGGTGGCGTCCCGGTGCGGTCTCATGACTCGCACCGGGACACCCAGCTAGCTCAGACGAAATCGTCGTCGCTGACGTAGGTGATGTCGTTGAGCTTGCTGACCCAGCTGAGGTCGTCAGAATCCAGAACGACAGCCTTCTTGATCGAGAACTTCGTACCCGGAAACAGTTCGAGCTGTTCCGGAGCGTCGCTATTGGGCATGATAGCCCCTTTCTGGTTGAGTTGCTTCCACTGTCAAATGTCGATTTCGCCCGACACTGACAATGAAATGATTTCACGTCCGTCTTTGACGAAACTGCCAGAATTATAGCATAAGTTCATTGAAAAGTCAATTACATCAGGGTATTTAAAAACCACCCCGTAAGGTGGTTATAGACAAGTGAAAGCATGAGTTGAGCGGACAGTCCGGCGCGCAATGCACACCGGACTGTCCTGTCGCAAAACACCCTAGGATGACTACGAATTGACTTCATTTCTTGACCGAAACAAGGAAGTGCCTTTGAGTATAGGCATCAAACCATCGCCTCGACTTTCGCCATTTCGCCTGTCTTTCCATAATCTAGAGTGGTTTTGAACGGCGTTTCCCGGAGGAAAAGCAGTACAATGAACGCCACTACAACAAGAGGTGTGATCCAGAGGAAAATTGGCGTCAACGCATCACTATACGACTCCAGGATGGCGCTTCGAACCGTGCTTGGCAACATTTTGACGACCGCTGGAGTTAGCGAACCTTGTCCACCACTGCCAATTGACGCTCCGGGTAACCTTTCTGCAATTTGATCTTTCAAGTTTGTCACAAACAACGAACCGATAAACGACGCGCCCAGTGCCGAACCGATTGTACGGAAATATATGTTCGTCGAATTTCCCGTACCAGACATCATGAGCGGCACTTCGTTACGCACGATTGCCATCAGAGTCTGCATGGTCATACCCATGCCGGCTCCCATGACGCCAAGATACACACAGATGTGCCAAATCGCTGTCGTTGCCGTAAGGGTAGATAGCAGAACCAAACCAACACCCATGACTGCCATACCCGAAAGCGGCGCCCACTTATAACGCTTCGTGCGAGTGATGATGATATTGACTGTATTTGAGACTACTAGCATGCCACCCACTAGCGGCAGCATGTAAACACCCGACATCGTCGCACTAGTGCCCGTTGCCATCTGAAGATACGTTGGCAAATACGCCAACGTCCCCATCATCACGACACCCAGCACAAGACCCGCTACCGTCACTAACGAAAAGTTACGGTTCTTGAACAAAAAAAGTGGCATGACAGGATCTTCTACCAGCCTGCGTTCAACAATAACGAACAGGATAGCACTTACAACTGCGCTAACAATCAACCAAATGATTGCCGGCGAGCCCCATGCGTACTTCGACCCGCCCCAGGTTGTCGCGAGAACTATTGAAGTCGACGCTAAACTCAGCAGGATGATCCCGTACGTATCGAATTTCGGCCGAACCTTTGGCACTGGCAGCTTTGGCACGAATGCCACAATAGCGGCTAACGCGAGCGCGCCAACCGGCAGATTTAACCAAAATACCCATCGCCAGTTCGTCATAACACCAAAAATATGCGTGTCATGAACCGTAGACAAAAAGCCTCCGATAAGCGGACCGACGACGAACGAAACGCCGAATGTCAGACCAAAAAGCGGCGTATACTTTCTCATTTTGTCTGGTGGAGCAATGTGGCTCATTACCGCCATAGCAAGTACCATCAGACTACCGCCACCGAGACCCTGGACGAACCGCCCAATAATCAGCAGCGTCATGTTCGTTGCTAGCGCACTCATTGTTGACCCGACCAAAAACACCAGGACTGCAGTGATAAACATGCGCTTATGACCAAACAAGTCGCCTAGTTTTCCGCATATGGGCAGCACAACGGCCGAAGCCAACATATATGCCGTTATTACTAGCGACATACTCTCAACGCCATTCAAATCACCGACAATCGTCGGCAATGCGGCTCCAGCTACTGTTTGATCGAGCACGCCAAGAAACATCCCGGCGATAAGACCAAACAAAACTGTGAGAATCGCCCGATGGCTCAAACCCACCGATACATCTTGAGAATTGCTCATTGTCGCAACCTCTCTGCTTTGCTTTCACTTGTCAAAGGGCTTCATCGCCCCGACATATGAAAAAACCAATTTCCACACTCGCCGGGTGACGAAGATGGCATAACTATACTTTTTATTGCATTATAGGTCAATGAGTCTAGACATTTTACCTCTGTTTTGCTATGATTAGTCCATACAAATCAATGTTGGGAGGTAGCAAAACTACCGCTTGCACCACAGAAAGGGTTTACACCTATGGCTAAAAAAGCCGAACTATTAGAAAAGGCTGCCGAGCTCAAACTCGAAGTCACCGAAAAAAACACAATCGCCGAGATCGAAGCTGCCATCAATACAGTAGATGCTCCAGTGGTTGAAAAGGTCGAAGAAGTCGTAGCTGAAGAAGTAGTAGCCGACAAGCCAGCCGCAAAAGCCGGCAAGCGCAGTGAAAAAGCTCAAAAAGAAGTAGCTGAAAAGCTAGAAAAAGAAGCTCGCAAAGAATCTGGCGACACAACACCTCAGTCTGAAGACGCCGAAGCTCACGTTAAAAAGGGCAAAGCACCTATTATCCGCTCACGCCTCGAACGCCGTGGCAAAAATTACCGCAAGGTAGCTGAACTAGTTGAAAAGGGCAAAGTTTACAGTCTTCAGGACGCGCTAGAACTAGCAACCAAAACCAACCCAACCAAATTCGACGCTAGCGTTGAATTGCACGTACGCCTAGGCGTTGACCCTCGTCAGGCCGACCAAAACATTCGTGCGACTGTCAGCCTGCCACACGGTACCGGCAAGACCGTCCGTGTAGCAGTATTTGCACCTGAATCTGAACATGCCGCAGCCAAAAAAGCTGGCGCAGACGTCGTAGGTGACGACGACTTCCTAAAGCAACTAGAAAAGGAAGAACTTAACTTCGACATCCTCGTTTCAACTCCTCAGTACATGCCAAAACTTGGTAAGTACGCACGATTGCTTGGCCCACGCGGTCTTATGCCAAACCCTAAGAGTGGCACCGTGTCAGCAAACGTCGGCAAAGCCGTCGAAGAAGCAAAAGCCGGTCGTGTTGAATACCGCGTCGACAAGCAAGCTATTGTTCACATCGGCATCGGCAAGGTAAGCTTTGGTACTGAAAAGCTAGTACAAAACGCCACTGCCTTTGTAGACAGCCTGAAGTCTCAAAAACCAAGCAGCCTTAAGGGTAGCTACGTTAAATCAACCAGCGTTACTACAACTATGGGTCCTGGCATCAAGGTTGATGCTGGTATCAACTAGTTAATTGTAAAACAATCAAAAATAGCCCGCTATAGGGCTATTTTTGATTGTAGAAATATGTTGTATATACAACTTTGCCTAAGACTAAAATGCTAGGTAGAATAGTGGCAACGGGGTGAGCAAAAATAGACATATTTAGGAGTTTTTTAAGGAGGGAATATGGCATTTGAAACAAAAGTTCTTGCTGATTCAATATCAGACAAGGGAATTCGTCTGACGACCGTCGAGGCGACATATCCTCGTTTGATTCACTCTGAACTCATGACACACCGCGTGTTTAGCCGTAACTCGGCAAGTACGCGCGCAATCCCACTCGCAAATCACCTTGCAAACCTAATTAAAAATCCTTTTATACCTGAAAAGTTCGGCATCAATCAGCCAGGCATGCAATCGTATAAGAATCTTGAAGGCATGAAGCACGACCAAGCCGTAGAAGTATGGCTTGCAGGTCGTGACCGCGCCCTCACTACAACGCTCGAACTCATACTTGGCCGTGATGTTGCGGCTGACTTGCTCGACTACGATCCAACAAAGGAATTCGTGAATGGCACCACGCTGGAAGAAGAATTTCAAGAAATCAAGAATGTATTACCGAAAAGCACAGACGAAATTGATCTAAACGAAACGTCTCTACTCAATGTACACAAGCAGCTTGCCGGGCGAGGCCTAGAAGCTTACATGTGGCACACTGTCATCATTACTGCCACAGAATGGGACAACTTTTATGGTCTTCGTGTCCACCCAGACGCCCAGGGTGAAATAGCCACTTCAGCAAGGCTCACTCAGCAAGCAATCGAAGCATCAGAACCGCAACTTATCGGCCCAGGCGACTGGCATCTGCCATTAGTGGAAGATGATGAATTTACAAATTATCACGATGGCATCAAAGCATCCGCTGCGCGATGTGCAGCTGTCAGCTACAATCGCCACCAAAAAAAGGATTTCGCATCAGAGGCAAAACGATACCAGCAACTTCGTAACGGTGGCCACATGTCTCCGCTCGAACATCAGGCGACGCCATTTAATTGGGCGGACTGGGAGATTGTAAAGACGCAGCAACAAGTCATTGATTCCATGGTAGCCATCAGCGGCCTTCGCTCATACCGAAGCGCGCACATGGCAAAGCATTCCGAAAACGTCCAATTCCTGGGTAATTTCCGAGGCTGGATTCAACACCGCAAGCAAGTGCCGTACGAACAAGATTTTTCACAAATTACCAATAAGGATTAACGAATGCCAGAATACGATAAAATTGCCGGTTTTAACGTAGAATACATACCTACGGAAGGCGACACTGACTTTAACCACACTCCCGTTCGCGTCATGAACGACCGAGTCATTGGCTACGGCACATTTAGCGACGTTGAACTCAAGGTAGCACTAGGGCTGGGTCACATCGTCTGCGATCCTGAACCACGCAAAATCAACGGATCTAGTATAGACGTGACCCTCGGACACTACTTTTATCATGCAGGAACCGCTCGACAGCTCGGCGGCATCTTTAATCCGTTCGACAAAGACGACGTCGATCGTTACTTTGGCGAAGCCAAAAAAGCCTTGCCACTTGCTGAAGTGCGCAAGAAAATTGGCAAGGAAATTTTGCTACTCATCAAGGACGGTCGGCTCAGCCGCGAAGAGGGCAGCGCTCGTTACGACAGATTTGAAGGGCTTGATCAGCTCGATGGCATCCCCGAGGATCACCCGGTAGTCATCCTTCGTCCCGGCGAACGCATACTTGGCCACACTAATGAGTTTATCGGCATTAAACCGCCAGGAACCACCAGCATGCAATCGCGCAGCACAACCGGCCGCTTTGGCGTGGCTGCCTGCTTTTGTGCCGGCTGGGGAGACCCTGGCTACATAAACCGCTGGACCATGGAAATCAACAATCTCAATGAAAACGAATATGTACCCATACCGGTTGGTTATCGCATAGCCCAAATCGTATTCTCTATGACCGGACCGGTCGACATCGAATATTCAAAAGCTACGGGTAAATACCAGGCAACTAGTTACGACGACCTGGCCGAGATCAAACGCCTGTGGACTCCTGAACAGATGCTCCCGCGCGCCTACAAGGACGAAATCGTATTGCCACCCGTACCCGAAGGTATAAATCCGAATTACCTATAGACTATGAAAGCTCCAGAAAAAGTTGGAAAATACGTCGTCATTGAAGGTCATGACGGCACGGGCAAAACGTCACAGGTAAATAAGGTGAGAAAGCTGCTCGCATCACAAGGCATTGCGTCCGTTGAACTTTCTGAGCCAGCCAAAGACCCTGCAGACGGAGAAACTGACGAGGTGTTGATTGCGGATGCTATCCGAACCATTCTGAAAAATGGCTCCCTGACACGTGACGCAACCACAAACTTATTTCTTTTTAGCGCAGCCAGGCATGAGTTATGGCACCAAAAAGCAATTCCCGCTCTTAAACTAGGTAAATGGGTAGTAGCTGCGCGCAATTACTATTCCACGCTCGCATATCAGGGATACGGAGAAGGGCTAGATCTTGAACTTATTCATAATATGACCGCTACCGCTACGGACAATCATTACATGAACCCTGATATCGCCATCATACTCGACCTTGACGACGAGGAAGTACGACTCAAAAGAATTGAAGCTCGAGGCGAGCTTGAAAACCCCGACACTTTCGAGAGCAAAGGAGGTGACTTTCAACAGCGAGTTAAGGATGCCTATATAAATATAGCGAGTACTTATAAAATCCCAATCGTATCCGCTTCCGGAAGCATAACTGAAGTTACCGATGAAATCTGGAGCATCGTAGAGCCTCGAATATAGGCTAGGATAAGCTTTGGATTCTTACGCAGCTACAAACGATCGTATTGATTCTGCGGACTGCTGAGCTTTTTTAAATACAGGGAAGACGATCCTTTTCACAACTTCCTTGCCGGCGGCTATACCTGTATGAGTCACGTGATCGACCATATTCTTATGTTCACCGCCACGATCGCGCTTTACCGCGTCGTATACTGTCAAATACTGAAGCGGGTCAGGCAGCGGACCCTCGAATGTCTTGATGATATTTCGAAGCTCATTTAGCCTTTTCTGGTTGTCTTTCGTGAATGGGATGCCGAATTTAGTCCTGATGTCTGCTGGTAATTCGCCAATCGTTAGCAAACTCATTAATTCAGTAACTGGCATCAAGGCCAACTTAGCAAGAGGCCATGCGGCTTTCGGCACAGACTCTGGTCGCGGTGGAGTACGATCTAGCGCTAAATTAATTGCTCGCTCTGCACTAGGATTCATTTCTAATACGTTGTCGATCATGTATTTACGGTATTCCAAATTTGCCCCGTAGTCCGCCGGCACCATGTTCATAGGCATGCCGTAATAACTGAACCATGTCGCCGATTCAAGCTGTAGTTGTTCACGATCAGCGTCGGTAAAGCTTTCCAAGCTATACTGTTCGGCAAGATTTTGGACACCACGCCGGAACGTCTCATGAGCCCAGTAAAAGGCCTCTGGATCCAACGCGTTAAATTTACGGCCCATATAGTCCTTGCCGTTAATACGCTCGTGAAACTGTCGTACGCGATCGCCGGCAGCATAAGGATCGTCGGCATACACAACGGCCATAATAGGGTCCATCGACACGGCAACGCGGTTATACGGATTCTTCCAAAATTTCTCTGTATGTTCAACCGCCGCTCCAATTTGAGGATGCAGCAATTGCTCTATACCTATGCCGATTTGAGTACCATAGGCAACTTTGCCAAATTTACGTTTTACGATAGAGTCGCCGTCCAATGGGGCGCCGATAAGCTCCTCACCTCTGTCGTTAACGACTGGATCTCCATGGCGGTCCACAATCAGGAATTGTCGTTCTGATTCGCTTGCTTGTATACCGTACCTTGGATGTGCCATATGATTCTCCAATAATTTTCTATATTATCCTACCAGGTTAAATTATTTGCAAGCATAGAACTTAAAATAATCTCCCTTGCCATCCATTACTCTAGTTATATGCTTGTGTTTTAAGGCAAATAGCTTTAGCATAATAAGGTATGACTGGTGGAAAAAACAGTCCCGTTGGGAAGGGTGTCCTGTATAAGGTTAGGCATGCCGTGCGACTGAATATTTCTGCCAAAATTCTCGTCTATTTTCTTTATATCGCGCTCGTACCCCTTATCTCTGTAAGCTATGTACTCGTAAACAACGCCCGAGATCAGCTACTTAACGACGCAACCGTCAAGCAGCAAGTAGTAGCCAACGACCTGTCTCGACGCGTCGATAACTACCTGGCCAACGACATCAACATGCTAGCCTTTGAAGCCAGGCTGTCTTCCACACACACGCTCGACAACGACAGGTTAGACCAAAGTCTGTCTGCGCTGTTCAACCAAAACGCCAGCCTACAACAAGTATCGATCCAAACGGCAGACGGTCGTCAGCGAACATTTACTTCTCAGAGCTCAGGCTTAATAAAAGTAACAGACAGTAAGGTAGACCTAGTAAGCTCCGGCGCCCTGCAATTCATGGTGGGCAAGTCATATCTTATCTCTGTTGGTCGCGACGACAATAACAACCCGCAGATTGCTGTCGGTCTTCCGATTCTCAAAACATACGGCGAACCAAGCAACAGCTTGTTTGCGTCGCCCGTAGGCACTACTGATAATGTCGCCGGAGCAATCATCGGCTATTTCAATGTAAGCGATCTCTGGCAATCAGTAATCTCAACTACCGTTGGAAAGGGTGGTTACGCATACGTCGTCGATGGAAGCGGTAATTTAGTTACGCATCCAGACAAGAAATTCCTTGATACTCACAAAGATTTAGCCGAGACCGAGGCGGTCCATCAGTTCATTAACGGTAACGGGCGTACTACTCAAACCGTCTCTGAAACCGGTAAAGATGTCATTAGCACACCGGGCGGAACCACGACCGGATGGGCGGTCATCGTGGAAGAACCCGTTGAAAGTATCTACTCCGGTATAGATTCGTTCATCAAACTATCTGCCACGACCGGCGTCATAGCCACTATTCTTACGGTCCTTGTAGGCCTCTTCTTTAGTAGGCAGCTTATTCGCCCCCTAAGAGAATTGTCTCTCGGAGCCAAGCGGTTGGGGCGTGGAGACTTTGACCAAAAAATCGAGATCCACACCAAAGACGAATTACAAGAACTGGCAGAAACGTTTAACGCTATGGGTCAGGGTATTAAAAAATTAATTGGTGACCTAAAGACAAACAACCTTAAGCTAAAAATTGAACAAATCAAGCTCAACAACATCATCAGCAGCGTGAACGATGGCATCGTGGCCGTCAACAGTGATGGAGAAATCATCTCTATCAATCCTCCTGCCGCCGCCTTTGTTAATAAAAGTCCGAAGTCGCTCGAAGGTACGCTTATGGACGAACAATTTAATTGGGAACACGACGGCAACCGATTTACACCCGACCTAAAAAATGGCGGCATCTACCGCTATTCTGATCTTGTACTCAACAACGGGGAATCTGTAGTTTACTTAGACGTAATGGTCGCCGTACTCGATCACCAGGAAAGCGACGTTGCAGCCATCATAACCATCCACGACCAAACGGCAAGCCGCGAACTCAGCTTCATGAAATTAGACTTCGTCGCCATTGCTGCGCACGAATTGCGAACGCCACTGACCGTCATCAGAGGATACCTTGATCTACTTAATACCACGGCAGTTAACGAACTAACTATTTATAATCTCGAAAACCTTCACAAAGCTATGGATGGCGCCGACCAACTACGCCAACTAATTAACAAACTACTAAATATCGCTCGTATCGAACGTGGTGATATGGAAATATTTATTGAGAAACTAAACCTGACAAAACTTGTGAAAGAAAACGTAGAACAGCATAAATCGGTCGCAGCCCAGAAGGAACAATCATTAACTTACAATTGCGATACTCAGCGCTCTGTTTACGTGCCTGCCGATACTGCATCTATAGTGGAAGTAGTAAACAACCTCATAGGTAACGCGCTCAAATATTCAGGCAAGGGCGGCAAGGTAGACGTTAACCTGACGATACACGACAAAGAAGTGCGCGTTGAAGTCTCAGACAACGGACCAGGCGTGCCAGAAGAACTTCGCGATAGGCTATTTACGAAGTTTTATCGTGCCGAACGTAGCCTTATCACCGGCACGCGCGGCACTGGGCTAGGGCTTTTCATATCTAAGACAATCATCGAGTTACAGCATGGTACGATCGGCATAGAGCCAGACGAAGGTAAGGGCTCAATATTTTACTTCACTCTCCCAATTTACGACCCCGTCAGAGATGACGACATGATAGCTAAGAAAACATCAGGAGGCATACGTGGCTGGTTTAAAAAACGTCCTAGTAGTCGAGGATGACGCGTCAATCCGAGACCTTTACAGAATGGCCCTCGCCAACAACGAATACGTCGTTGAAGTGGCAGACAGCGCCGATGAGTTTTATGCAAAACTCGAAAATTTTCACCCCGATTATATATTTTTGGACGTCATGCTACCGGGTACATCCGGGCTAGAAGTACTCAAAGAATTACGCACTAACCCGGCTTATGGATGTATGGACACGAAGATCGTCGTGCTGACAAACCTAGCCCAACGAAGCGTCGCCGACAACGCCATGGATAACGGAGCCGATGGATTCATCATCAAAGCAGACGTCTTACCCAAAGACTTGCCGAAAGTGATTGAATCGCTGGATGAAGATGATGAGTAATTAATAGAATGAGTAGAAGGATTTAAAGAGAGAAGACATGCGGAGTAGAATAATATTCTTCAGCATTTTGGCAGTCAGCCTATTAGGGCTCTTCGTGCCAAGTGCTCCAGTTTCCGCAACTACCGTATCTGTCACAGCCACTTGTACAGTAAAGGTAACCTTTACCGCGACTGTACCAAGTAGTGTCGAACACGGCAAATACTTTACGGTAAGTAACATTACCGTCAGTCCAAAAAATAGCTACGGCTTAACCGTGACGTCATCTGTTTTCAACATGTCAGCCACCAATACTTCTTCAAGTTCCTATAGCCAAAACTTTCTCTACACGTCGCCAAGTCCTACAACGGGTCACAGCACTTACACGGCATATTACCCAAACTGGTCAATCAACGCCACTGGTGCCGTAGGCAGCTCGGTTGTTATCAAACTCGTAAGAACCGTTACGACCATACCCGGTTACGGCGGTAGTCCAGTCACATGTAATTTTACGCAAACGCTCGCCACAGTACCAATCGTAGCCCCCGCACCGACACCAACGCCGACGCCGACGCCCGCACCGACACCAACGCCGACGCCGAATCCAACCCAAAACCCAACTCCGAATCCAACCCAGAATCCAACTCCGAATCCAACCCAGAATCCAACTCCAACTCCAACCCCAACATCATCCTCGTCACCATCACCATCAACAGGAAGCGGCACCTCATCGGGCTCCTCTTCCGGGTCCTCATCAAGCTCATCCTCTGGCACAACTTCCAGTTCCGGATCATCCAAAACGACTACTAGTAGCAAAGGCACTTCCGGAAGTACGTCAAAGTCGAAAAACACTTCAGCGTCAAGCCAGCAAATCGATCAAAATGCAACCGTTGTACCACTAAACATCGAGATAAAAGATAGTTCCGGCAATTTAGTAAACGGCGCAGAAGTAACACTAGATGGATCACAAAAAATTACGACCGATTCCAAGGGATTAGGAACGTTTTCTAATGTGCTGACAGGTAGTCACGTGTTACTTGTTTCATACAACGGCCAAACAACAAGCCATGATGTAACCCTAGGCGTAGATCATATCGGCGAGGTCGTAGCAGTTAAGCTTCCGGCAGTAAAACGACCACTCAATCTAGTAGCCGTTACCGTCGCCGTTGTTTCTGCCATCATACTAATAACCGGCGGTACAATATTCATACTGAGACTTAAGCGTATGGCTAATGGCACACTAATCGTTGCTCCATCTACAGCCATACATGGCGTCATTGCTGGCTCAGTAGGCCAGAGCCCTGTAGGGCATACACTCAGGCCCGTACCTGCAATCTCAGTCTTCACACCACAACCAGTACCTGTTAACCCAGCCCCATGGGAACTGCCAAGGGCTTTAGCTGAGTCGCTCAATCAAGCCCAACCGACAACTCCCGTGCAGACCTCTACGGTTCCTCAGCCAGTTCAACAGGCTCAGCCGACTCCAACAACGACAATACCGCAGCCAGCTCAGCCGACTCCAGCAACGACAATACCGCAGACAGCTCCAACAGTTCAACCGACTCAACCAACAACCGCAACGGTGACGCCCAAGCCAAGTCTACCGGTTCAACCGGCTCAACCATTAAATACCGTCGTGACGCCCCTCCAAAGCAATCCCTCACCTGCAGCCAATCAGCCGCAAGTAAGTTCACAACAACCGCTGCAAGCACCTCCTGAAGTCACGCATACTGACAACGAACCTCAAAATGTAGTGATTTAGGAACTATAAATTGTTGGGCGCACTAAATAAAAGCAGAGCATAGACTCTATCTTTGTATATAAAATAAACAGCACCGTCGTTATGACGGTGCGGTTTACTATAACCATAAGATTATATTATTTTAGGATGAACGTCAGTGCTTTACCAGATTTACCAGCACGACCAGTTCGGCCTATGCGGTGCACATAATCGTCATACACTTTCGGTGGATCAAAGTTGATCACGTGCGAGACTCCCTGGATATCGATGCCGCGCGCAGCAACGTCAGTAGCAACAAGTACGTTTACTTCGTTGTTCTTAAAACTCCTCAAGGCTCGCTCACGTTGCGACTGAGACTTATTGCCATGAATCGCTACGGCCGGAAGATCACTGTTCGTCAAATTATCAGCAAGTCGCTGAACTCCGTATTTAGTCTCGCCAAACACGATAACTTTTTCAAACTCAGGCTGTTGCAAAAGTTCAGTCAAAAGCTCAATCTTGTGAGCCTTGTCGCGGGCATGCACGACATCTTGCTCAATGTGATCGTTACTCTGGCCCTTAACAACAGACACTGTTACTGGACTACGCATGAACTCTTCAACGATCATTTTAACGTCTTTGGTCATGGTCGCACTGTAACAGAATGTTTGACGGTCCTTTGAAAGTTCCTCTTCGATAGTTCGAATATCTTTCACAAAGCCCATGTCGCACATACGGTCAGCTTCGTCGAGTACAAATGTTGTCACGTTTTGCAGGCGCAAAACACGGCGATCGATTAGATCTTTAATACGACCTGGTGTACCGATGATAAGATGCGGCCCACGTTTAACCTGCTGAATTTGCCTGCTAATGTTCGCCCCGCCCACTACTAGAGTAGAGAATAGTCGTTGACCAGCTGAAAAACGGCGGAACTCTTGGTCGATCTGCTGAGCCAACTCACGCGTAGGCGCAAGTATAAGCACGCTTACAAGGCTAGGATCAGTCGACAATTTTTCGATGATTGGCAACAAGAATGCAGCCGTCTTACCCGTACCAGTATTCGCAAGACCAATG
This sequence comes from Candidatus Nomurabacteria bacterium, assembly GCA_023898645.1. NCBI lineage: Bacteria > Candidatus Nomuraibacteriota > Candidatus Nomurabacteria bacterium. The sequence goes on from CP060232.1 coordinate 665,615, forward strand.
ATGTCCTGGCCGTTTAGGGCAGGCGGAATACACTGATCCTGAATAGGGGAAGGGTTAACAAAACCAAGATGCTCAAGAGTTGCAGTAGTGCGTGAGTTTAAACCGAAATCGGTAAACTTATGCGTTGGCACATACGGCACCTCTTCTGCAATTTCAACTGCCTTGTTAATGTAACGACTATAGGGGATAGCCGATGTTTTAGATTGATATGAATTACGACGCTTATGCGGCGCAAAATTACTGCGGCGATTGCCGCTAAACCGGGAATTATAGTGCATTAGATACCTTTCTTGTACGTTTATGCATGATGAACGACAAGATTATCTAGTAATGCAAGTATTCACCCAGTAGAGATTGTTCAACTACTATAGACATAGTTTAACATAAGTTTATTTGTTTTACAAGCCTAATGACTAGCTTTCTGCAATCCATCCGGCACGCCTCGCTCGTGCGTGTTATACTCCGTGCAGTCAACATAACCAGAAAGAGACACTGTGAATAATATCTGGACAGTAATACTTTTAGTCGTAGTCTGTGTTGTTGTCAGCTACTTCCTGAGCCAAATCTATGTACCGCTAGGATTATTAGGTTACGTCGGCGCACTTGGACTTATAGGCACATACCTTTTCAAAAGAAACCGACGCATACAATAGACTGCAAAGTTCATAGACGCGAACAGCTAGCTACACTTCTCGGAAACCCATCAAAAGCGTAAACCTTATTCTTCTTATATGGCGCCAATCAGTGCCATATAAGTTTTAATTAATATTTTTTATTTTTAGTAAACTTTGTTATATTGTATACACAATAAATGTGAGTGGGCTCTAGTTTAAGGAGGGAATACGTGTTAGTCATCAAAAAACGTTTAGCGCGTCGGAAGCTTATATTATTTGGAGGAATCGCATCCCTTGCGATCATTGCTACCGCCGACACAACCATGCACTTGCAAGCCGCCGACTCATACATTCGACCGCATAGCTCACCATCGCCAGTAAAAATCGAAAACACCAGACCGGTAACACAAAGTGTCGACACTAAACAGAGCAAGAAGCCTCAGGAATCAACTGCTCCCGCTACAAACGATAGCTCCGCTACACAGGTGAGCACCGCGCCAGCCGCACCTATCATCTCTGCACCCGCAAGTAGCACGACGCCCGCACCAGCACCAACCCCCGCATCGACCCCGACGCCAACTCCAGTTTCGACTCCTTCACCATCGCCGACCGTTAATCCTACTTCTACACCGACATCTTATCCATCAACAGACCCAACGTATACGCCTTAGTTGTCGAGTTCCAAACTGGCTCGTAAAAGTATAGACAGCCAGCGGTCAATCGTGTATAAGCATAAGTAGTTATGTTAGATAAAATTCACGCAGCGCGAGTTTTAATGGGCGACAGTCTCGGCTTTCATATTATATTCGTACTGTTCGGATTAACTTTACCCATACTTGTTGTGTGGTTTGAGTGGATGAGTATTCGTCGCAAAGACACTCATCTAAAAAAGGTAGCCCATTTTTGGTCAAAAATCATGGCGCTTCTTGTCATTACCGGCGTTCTGTCAGGCACAGTTATCGCATTACAAATGTCGTTAGTCTGGCCCGGCATCCTCAAATTCGGCGGGGAAGTAATCGGGCTGCCGTTCATGTTCGAGACATACGCTTTTATGATTGAAGCAGTGTTCCTAGGGCTCTACATGTTTACATGGGACAACAAAAAAGTGCCAGAGATGCTACATTGGTTTTTCGGAATCATGGTCGTCATAGGCAGCACCCTGAGCGCATACGCAATCACCAGCATTAACGGCTGGATGAACCTACCAACAGGCTTCGACATCGTTAATGGTAAGTTCCAAAATATCGACGTACTTGGCGCAATGTTTTCACAATCAGCACTCGTGACATTCTTTCATTCGATGCCCGGATACTACGTTGCTGCGGGGCTATTCATAACCGGGCTATACGCATTTCGACTGTTCCGAGCTCGCTCATCGCAACTCAACACGGCAAAGTATAAACTTGACTACGCTATAGTGCAGAAACTGATGATATTTGTACTCATAGCATTTACCGGTTCTGCTATTACTGCGGATCTGACGGGTAAATATCTGGCAGCTCACGAACCAGTAAAGCTTGCCGCAATCGAGCTTGATTACAAAACTGGCACAAATGCACCACTAATCGTTGGCGGCGTCCCAGACGGCAAGGGCGATATCGCTGGACCGCATTTCATCATCCCCAACGCCCTGAGCATACTAGCCTGCAACTCACCAGACTGCACGGTGCAAGGCCTAGACAAAACCGAAGAGAAACTACAGCCACCGTTATTTGTCCATACATTCTTCGACATTAAAATGACTCTCATCACTATACTAGTCATCGTCATTCCACTCTATTTCGTCATCCGACGCTGGCGACCCGAGCTGTTAAAAAACAAACTGCTATTGTTAGGCTTTGTCGTAGTTAGCTGGTTCGGACTAGCAATCGTGGAACTTGGATGGATGATGACAGAAATTGGTCGCCAGCCGTGGGCTGTTCGCGGTTACGTCACGACAGCCGAAGCATTTACTAAAACGCACGACATAACGACGTTCGGCTACTTATTCCCACTGGCGTACGCAGTATTGTTTACTGTCACCATAGCGGGAATTATAAAAATCGTACATGCAGAAAAGGCAAATAAGAAAGGGGTGCTGTAAATGTTGTGGGCATACGTATTAATATATGCGCCGATTATTCTGTTTGTCGTCGCGTTTCTGTATGAAACATGGCTTAGCTTTGTGCGATTAAAATCTCCCAAAAAAGGACGCACCCACTACGTAGATGCCACCTGGGAAGTTACTCATACGTTACTCATCTTTGGAGTCGTGATGTTACTGATGCTTTTTACCAAAAGTATCGATCGTATTTCCGACCTGATTTTTATCCCAACGTTCCTTGCCGCAAGCGCACTTGCCGTCAGGGCGGCTCTCTATATTTATATATTCTACGTCAGAACTTCTAGCAAAATCTCGTGGGTTGACTGGCTGTTTGCGCTAAGTCACGTCGTGTCCGCACTACTACTCGTTGTTGTTGTACTGCAGGCAAGTTGGTTCCTACTAACACAGCATCCGGAAGCGAATCTACAGTTTATACCAGCATTCCTGCCTGGCTTGGCACTGGTGCTAGCAATTTGCGCACTGCCCATATATAGTCTGTATTTCTCAAGGCGCACGTAGTATCAGAAGCTTTACTAAGCCATTGATTTATTTTTAATCAAGGGATAAGATACTCAGTAAGTAAAACGGGAGATCGTTCATGGAAAAGCCACCCAGAAACAATGACAATAACACGCCGAACACTCGAGGCGGGGGCGGCAACGGTAGGGATGATTACGAAAAGAGAATACATAGACTCTCTAAGGCGTCCGCAAAAAAATACAATAATCCCTTTGAGAATGTAGTCGTCGACTGGATAGACTGGGAAAGTCCAGACAACGCCATGGACCCTACTGACGAACGTTGGATACTAGGCCCAGAAGACAACCTAGGCGCTCACCCGTGGTACCAATCTCTACCAAAAGAGAGGCAAATCGAAGTAGGGCTTTACCGTTTTGCACACACGGTTAAGGTTGGTTCTCAGTTCGAAGAGCTATTAGTCTCAGGCATCATGAATTTCAACCTAGGCTTACGAAACGGCAAAGAAGAATTTCGCTACGCTATGCACGAAGCCACTGAAGAGACTCACCACATCCAGATGTTTCAGGAATTCGTGAACCTTAGCGAAGTCGATACTAAAGGCGCACCTGCGTGGTTTCGCAATATCTCGCCTTACTTGATGCCCACTGCAGGTAAACTACCTGTCGTCTTTTGGGCTACTATTCTGGCTGGCGAAGAGCCGATTGATCACATGCAAAAAGCAATCCTCCGACAGCACGAAAACCTTCATCCGCTACTTAAAAAAATCATGCAGGTCCACGTGGCCGAAGAGGCTCGGCACATCAGCTTCGCACATTCATATCTCGAACAGCACATCCCCAAGCTAACCCCCGCTCAACGCAAAGCGCTCTCCGTCGTCTTTCCTATGATTCTACGCATTGGCGCAAATGTTATGATGCGCCCCAGTGAAGAAGCTCTAAATGAAATGGGCATACCCAAAGACGTTGCCGACGAAGTATGGTGGGACTCTGAAAGTAGCAAAAAATATCTACAGGAGCTATTTCCAGACGCTCGGAAACTCGCCGACAATCTAGGACTGCGAGGTCGCCTTGGTCGCGCCGCCTGGAAACTCATGGGCATAGACAGCCCCGACGGCAAATAGCTAAAACTAGTAAAAAATCCGTCAAACTGACGGGTCGTTAATCGCTTGAATGTCCATTAGATCGCGCACTACCCATAGATCGTGCCAGCCATACATGCGTGGGTGAGTAACACTACGATTATATGGCTGATCAAACATGACTGGCTGCCATATGCCACCGCTAATATGAGGATTGTCTTCTATAATGACACGCCCAAGCGCCTTTGATTTGTCAGTTGTAATGATGGCCTCTCTGGCAAAATCGTCGTCAAAGTGTTCGGCCAACCAGTCTCGTTTATCAGTTTCACAGCCTATAGAACCCTCCATAGGTGCCGAACATACATAGACGTTGCCGTTGTATTCGTCGCGCAGTCTATTAATGCTACGAACGGCACCAGTTATAACGTCGAGGTCTCTAAAGAAACCTTTGCTGCGCATAGCATTTAAGATTTTTTCTCTAGGTAGTCCAGAAAACCAATAGTCAACGACGTCTTCATGTGCCATTGAGTGTCCGTGATGATGTTCCATATAGTCAAAAAGCCCGCCCATCGTGTCAGCTATGACACCGTCCATGTCGATCAGAAGCGACTCCCTATTACTCATACACAACCCTCGATTAGCTTTTGCGTCTCGTGTACGCATATTCTACCACATATTTTCAACGACAAGACTTTTTTGGCTTAAACCTCGGAAATATTGATTATTCTAAAAATTATATTATAGTATTAACATAAAGTCATACTCGGTGACTCGTACACAAGGAGTGAAGATGGCTATTCGCGTAGAATGCCAAGACTGCACCTGGTTTGCCAGCAGCAGCCCTACCAATCCCTCAAGTTACGTCAAATTTGCAGCAAACGGGCACAGCAAAGCCTACAACCATACGTATGTCGTTTACGGTAGCGAAGAGGAAGAGTAGACACCACCATTTCAACAGCTTGCGTATAACGCAACAGCTCCGCGACTAAAATGTCGCGGAGTTTTTCATAGATGACTAAACACTATTAAAACTATATAGTTATATCATTGTGATTAAACTCGCATACAAACCACGAAAATACTTATGGACCAAAATAGTGGTCAGCCTAATTGGGGCACTTCTTAGTGTGATTTTGCACGAACTGTTTCACATAGTAATGCACTGGGGCCACATCACGCACGTCGTCTTTTTTCCCGCGCTCGGCACGTTAGTACAGATCGATGCGGCGCTACCTCCAGGCTACGACCTAAACGGGGAAGAAATGGTGGCGTACTTTATCACTTTTCTGGTAATACTATTAACTTTCGCCATAGTCCTGAGGATCCACGACAGTGAAGACAAGCGAAGCCCCAGCCAGATTATCTTTCCCGAAGACAGCGATATGCAAAATTTAAATCCCGAGGAATTATTAGACCTAGCAGAAAAGGCCGACCCGGGACAAGTAGTCTTTACACCCAAGCAGTATAAAGCGAAAGAACCGCATAAATAATTCGGTCTAGCAGGGCGGTTGCATTAACTTTTTGTACCGCTTATGCTTAAGCTAGCCCATTGCGGTTAATCTACTATGAAAAAATCAACTCGTTTGCGTCGCATGAAACGACCGAAGCTACTACACACATACGCACTGTTTATCGTACTCGGCTTTGCGTTGGTAGGGTATTTATATAAAAATACCGACCACGCAGCAGGTACGGGTCGGCTGGTCACGATTCATGACCGTGGCGTAGACAGAGTAATCTTGACTCATGTCGGTTCGGTTCAAGAGGCACTCAACGACGCGGGCATCGACGTAGACCCTCATGACGACGTAGAACCTGCGCTTAACAGCGAACTACTTAGTACGGACTCCGCGGTAATCATCTACCGTGCACGACCAGTACTCATTAACGATGGGGCACTACACGAAAGAGTAGTCACACCAGCGCAATCACCAAACGAAATCCTCGCCGCCGCAAATCTACCTAAAATCAGCGCCAAAGACAAGACGACACTCAAACAAGGAGATTTCGTAACCGAAGGTGCCATCACGGTGCTGACAATTAAACGTGCAGCCCAGCCACGTACCAACGGACCTATCGCCAACAAACCCACTCGATTTGCACTTACTAGATCAAAGGGCGCACAGTTATATACAGACAGTAGCGGCGTGACACATCGTGAAACGTACTACGATTTGCCTATGAATATCGTTATATCGGCCTGCGGTCCCGGCGACTATACTATCAGATCAGACGGCGCCAAGATCGACAAAAACGGCTACGTACTTGTCGCGGCAGACTACGCTATCTACCCAAAATGCACTGTAGTCGAAACAAGCATGGGCCTTGGCAAAGTGTACGACACAGGCGGTTTCGTAGCCCGATACCCACACGGCTTCGACCTAGCAACCGACTGGACTAACTACAACGGAAGATAAGCTGTAATTACATACCCCAAAAGATAAGCCTCGTTTTATTCTGTTAATGATTTAACTGAAAAAATTTATCAATACTCCTACAGTAATGTGTAGTTATCAGCCTGTTTGCCACATTCGGCCGGCAAGTTGAAATCTTAACAAGAAAGGGGGGCTATTAAAGAAGAATCTTTGCTCATGAACTATGCGTTTAAAAACTAAGGAGGATTGAAAATGATTGGGAAATTAACAGGACTCGCCGTTGCAGGCGTTGCAGCCGCTGCTGTCGGACTAACAACCACGGGCAATAGTGCTTCGGCATTAGTAGTTGCCAATCCAGGATACGGCTATAACAACAATTATAGTTCTAGTTCTAGCTATAACTATTCGAGCAGTAGCAACATATCATACACTGCTTCGGTACAAGCAAATCCTTACTACTATGGTGGCTATGGCTACGCCAACACGTGTGGTAACCTATACGGCGGTTACTACGGAGGCTATGGCCTTGGTTGTGGCACCAGACTTTACTACTAGTTAAAACAATAGAGAATAGTTGCGCCCCTCAACACTGCGCAACTTCCTTTCGTAAAAACCCCGCGACTACAGACGTGGGGTTTTACTATGTTCGATAAGACAGGGGGTTTGTCGCAGCTTATGAACTTGCCGTTTTAATGTAAAAGTTATATAGTTTATACATCTTCGGGAATTTCAGAATTCGGAGAAGCACAAGGGGCCGACATGGCCCCCAAATATATGAAGGAGAAACCATGGCAAATGGTACAGCAAGGAGCCTGTTTAGCGGGTCAAATGACGACATGGTCGTCTTGCCGCGAATACTCACGCTCCGACTCGGCAACTTTCTGTTCAATATTGAACGGATAGCCCTTCTACTACTAGCGTACGTCGCTGAATCACTCTGCGCCTCACATGGCCACAACATCCTCGGTTCGGTTGCGTACGTCATATGGCTGGGACTTGTCGCCCTTATCATAGTAGACTTTGTCCGGACGTTTTTGTTGCACCTGCCACCAGTCGCTGGCGGGTTCAATGTCGACAAGGGTCATTTCGTACCAAAATGGTATGCCAGGCTGCTAGCCATAATCGGCCTCGTACTTGTCGCCATATCGGTCGTCGCACTGTTCTAAACCTTCAACACCCCTCTTCGGAGGGGTTTTCATTTGAGGCCATGTGTAAAAAGGGCAGACAAATATATATGACGATAGCAAGCACTACGTATCATTTTTTGCATATTTTACAAATTACAATATAATAACCTTAATAACGGAGTGTTTGAGATGAGCAATTTTGGCGGAATCGTTGGCATACAGGAAGGCCTTGAAGCGGGCCTAGTAATTGGCGGCTCGGCATCTAGCGAAGAAAATCACACAGGAAAAACAATTGGAATCGGACTAGCTGCGACTGGGGCTGGCGTTGCGCTCGGAAATCAGCTTGGCGAAGGGCTAATGGGACCTTTGGACACATACATCGGTAACGGCGGCGTAAGCTTTTTGCCAGCAGTTGCCATAGGCGGCCTTGTGCTATGGCACAACCGTCGAAAGCAACATTCGGTTCAACAAACAAAAACAGGCAATCGCCTAAAGCAAGCCATCAAAGATGTCCCTTACGCTGCGGTAGGTCTTTTCGCCGGATTTGAAGGCGCCGAAGCAGGTATACTCACCGCCACAACCAACACGAACTTATCGGTAGCAGAACTTATCACACTAGGCACCGCTGGCACCGCAATCTTAGCCTTTGGCGGGCTGAAAAAAGTCATAACAAAACGTCGATCACCAGAACAAGCAATTCTTTGGACTCGTGAAGTTGCTCTAGCTCCAGCAATTGCGATTGGTGCTATGGGAGCATCGGAGCTTACAACGACTGCACCAGGCGGCGTTGCCGTGGCGGCAGCTGGTACGGCGCTCCTTGCAACTGCTGCAGTGGATAATACAAAACGCATACGCGACAGCTTCCGTCGCAAAAAGTCATAAAATCGTAATTCGACCACTCGTCGAACAATGAAGTATACTGTCATTATGTCAGAGAAAAACAACAACCCAGAAAACTCTTCATCTAGCGAAACCGAAATCGTACTTCTGAAGTCAGAGCTGGCAGAGCTTTTTCAAGCAAACGCCGACCAAGCAGAACTATGGACTTCCGACGACCTAGAACTACCAACCGAGGTTGTTATAGCCGGAACATACCACGTGGTAGGCAAAAGCGAAGGACGTGACGTCGACGTACAAATCAGGCAAAGAATCGACGAAAACGGAATGGACTACTTGATCGTCATAGGAAGTGCCGGTGACTATGCCTGGCGCCAAATCACAGACAAAGGCGCATGGTGCGCAGACAACGGCGAATTACCGATTACTGCAAAAGATACTGAGATTATACGACTACTCATACGACCCGGAACGACTAACTGGACCGCCGAAGAAGCAAAGCGCTGGGCAACGCTAGGCGGCATGTATGAACAAGCCGACATGCGGGCGCGCCGCAACAAGTAAACACGAGCCGTTAGAGACGCTCGCGTATTTACAAAATATTTATTATATGACATAATTACAACATACCGCACCTTTCACAATTCAGGAGATATCGTGGACGCAGTCAGCCCGTCTTTACCATGGGGAGACCTCATAGTCTTCGCATTTCAAATCGTCGGTTTTATGGCAGGCTCCCTGCTCGTGGCATTTGGCGTATTCTACGGCTCAATCGCACTTGCGGTAGGTACTACCGCTTTTGCATTACGTTTCGGGCTAGAATCTGCGAAAATGGCCCGCAAAGCATTCATCGCCACCTACGTCCTCGTGCCGCCACTCATTGCTTTTTTATGTCTGACAGCACTCGGACTAGCGTTCGTCATGTCTGTTATTTTTGCAGCAATAATATTTGTTGCGTCACTATCCATCGGGGTAGTACTCGCAGACAAGACGCAAAGCATCTTAACAAGCACGAGCTCCAACAAAAGCTCCGGTCATTGACCGGAGCTTTTTCCTTTTTAGCACTATTTGAGGTATAGCGATTTACATAGTTACAATAATCTACATTTTCTATCACAAACTTCTAGGATTATTCTACCTATACTTTTTGAAGTTAAATTGCCCGAATCGCTTCGCGGCCAATATCGCGCATAAATTCCGCATGACGCGACGTGACGAGTTTTAAGTCAACATCAAACATCGTCGTCTCCTGATACCATCGAGCCAGGGGAGTATCACCGACGTTAATCACGCCTGCTTTTTCAAGCATATAATTCGCTAAGCTGAGCGTACCGCCTGTTTCGACATATTGATCAAAAACAACCGCTCGCATGCCCTTGGCTACTTTACTTACTTCTTTGATTTCATTTTTTACCGTTCGCTTACTCGCCGAAAACATACTTGCTCGCTCGTCGAACGACAGTGACAAATCGCTATTTGCACGAATAGCAAATAATTCCGGCGGTCGTTGACCGAGCTCTGAGTATGCACCCCTTATACTGTCGGCAATCGGCACGGCAGAGTTAGCCGTAAAAAACATTGCGTCGGGCTGCAAGGCTAAAAATTGGTGCAGGTAATGAGTAAAACTTTCGGAACCGACAGCCCTATCGGCGGGTTCCGCACCACCATGAAGCATACTCATCCGTACATCCGGATACGTATCGCTGCTCAGCCGCTCAGGAGCGGGGACTCTTTCGAATTCATGGGGTGACATTGATATATATATTATATACTAATCGTACAATATGTCAATGTAATGGACTGGTGCAGTTCAGTTACGGCAAACGGTCTTTCATACAAAATTGCACCCTAAAAAAGCACCAATGTAGCAAAGATTTGTGCGAACAATCAAGGATTTGTCATTTTTAGCAAAGAATACGTTAAAATCGTGTCATGGATATACGCAAAATCACACCGTGCGTTGAATGCCCGCGCAACTGCAAACCAGCACGTTTCGACGAAAGCGATGCAGCAAAGGCAGCGTCATACTTGCTAGTAAAGGCTGTCGAAAAAGCTGGCGGCGACATTTCAAACGACGAAAAGCGCCAGGCAGATGCCGACGAAATTCAGCGTAGTTGCGAAGCGCGATACACTGCTAAAAGAGCACTCGGCGCCATAGGTAGCTGTGGTACTAAAATAGGCGAGAGCAGCTGCGAATCGTGGCAGCTTGATGAATCACAAGCAGAAATCATCACGAAGTAGACACCCTGAATAGCATACATAGAGCAAACTAACTTTGTTTTTTTGTAATTTTTATGTTATTGTACTGCTACCATTTGAATCAAGTTTCAAATGTACCTTAAACACTACACTGGAAGGTGTGAGATGAAAAAGAGACTGAGCCTACTGATGACGTCTATTCTGGCCATGGCAACAGCCATTCTGCCTACAGGAATTGCTCACGCAGACGTCAACTGTCCGATCGCTCTGACATTCGACGACGGCCCAGGCCCGTACACCAATCAAATCGTCGACGCTCTCGCAGCACATGGCGCGGTGGCGACCTTTTTCATGGTCGGCACCATGGCACAATCATGGCCGGGCGCAGCATCGTATGTGGCAAGTCACGGGAACCAAATCGGCAATCACAGCGTCCGACATGACGATTTACTCGGCATGAGTGTCGACGCCGCTGCGGCAGATATCCGACAAGCTCAAGGCATGATTGCTGGTGTCACTGGCGTAACACCTCTTGTCATGCGGCCGCCATATGGCGACACCAGCGACGCAATTGTCGCCGCAGTAGGTATGCCCGAGATCTTGTGGTCGTACGATTCGCTAGACTACGCAACTCACAACACCGAGTCAACGTATAGTAACGTTACTGCAAATGCGCAGTGCGGAGGAATCGTACTGATGCACGACATTCACTCCAGCACGGCTGCGGCGGTGTCTCGAATTCTCGACAACCTCCAGGCACGTGGTTTTTACATGGTGACTGTCCAAAACCTCATCGGCATCCCGCCGGCAGGTAGGTATTTCCACCAGTAGGGCTTCGGCCCCACAGCCCCGCTACGGCGGGGCTATTCTTTTTGGGCAAGGTCACTTTGCTATAATTCCCATATACATCATGCCTGCTTTTACTACATTTGCATTTCCTCACATACATCTCCCGCCAGAAGTTTTTGATTGGTTTTCGTCTCACTTTTGGGTTACGGTGACACTCATCCCCATGCTCATTGCTATCACAGTGGGGTACATCGTGCTAAGTAATCATTTGAAAGATTAATACGAACAAAGCTAGCTAACGCGTGTTCACGGTGGCCCCGCATTTGCTCTGTATCAATTAACCTTCTATACTCTAGATATGCTTAAGCAAAATCAAAAAGGTATAAGCTTGGTTAAGTTAGTCCTCATTTTCGTTGCTATCGTACTAACCGGCATGGCTGGTTTTTTCGTTTACGATCGCTTAAACCATCATAGTGGAGGCAGCATCGATTTATCTGCCGAGCAAGTCTCTTCGTTGCCAGACATTAGTTATTTCAAAGACCATAAATCCGACCAGTTCATAGTCGACATGAATCTGGTTCAAACCGGCTTCCCATTTAAGGGCAAACGGTCAGCCGCGCCGCATACCGGTGCGCACACCCAATTTGGCGACGACTACAAACGATGGCCACAAGGTGGCGCCTCGCCTAACAATTATCCACCTGTATATAGCCCGGTCGACGGCTACGTTTTTAACGTAAAGAGTCATTTTTCGGACTATTCAAAAAATCCCGTTGATCTATATGGCCTGCAGATTGCATTTGCCAAAAGTGACGGTAAGGCATGGTCGATCCTTTATAGTCTAGAACCATTCGTCAAAGAACCGTCACCTGGATTTTACGCGAAATTTATAGATGTCAAAGAGGGCCAGAAAGTACACAAAGGCCAAGTCATAGCCCATATGTACCTGTCAAAAGACAGCGGCGGCGGCCAAAACGAACACATTCACTTTCAGCTAAACAAAGACGGCGACGGTCAGACTTATGCGCCCGCCATATTTACAAAATCAGTTGTCGACAGTTTCCATGATCACTGGGGATCGTTTGGCGTAGACGAGATCCACAACGACCCACACGGCCCAAGATTCCCTGCCTGCATGGGATACAAATTATCTGCGGCAGAAAATCCATTTGGTACCGGCGCCGTTGACTGCTTAAACTAACATATTTCTGACAGACATAGTTCTTGCACTACCGTAACTCCGCCGTTGATTGATTGCAGAGTTTTTATTTCCTTAATATAAACTGCCCCTTGCTGGGGTATGGCAACGCTTCTTTGATTTTATCGGCAATTTTTTTTGGGTCGTCCACATCTGTAAATTCTAGCTCCTGACCAAGTGTCGGTATGTATATCACCACTGTACCCGTATTTAAAATCCTACTCAGCACGCCCTGATGCACCGTCACCGACTGAATGTTGTTATATGGATACGCTCTTTCCTGTTTCTGAAGGATTCCCGTGACGGTCACGACTTCACTCACTTTAATGATGTAGTATTCGCTAGACCACTTAAACCATAGATAAGCGAGTAGAGACAGCTGGCACATCAGTAGCAAAACCTGAACAATTTGCGGCACACCCCGCCAGTCAACGCCATTCGACCTCTCTGCCACTTCCACCAATCCTGTTATAAAAAAATACACCAACTCTAAAAGAATCTCCAAAAGTATGAGTCTCATGATGAATAATTTGATACTTCTTCGAACAGTCTCTTCGGCTATTACCATAATTTTATGTGATCTTTTTCAGAAATAATATTACATCCACTTCTTTGTATTTTATGGCACTGGGCACATTAAGACTGTGAAAAATTAATCTAAGTATTTACTTAAAACAAAGAAGAGCCCGCCAGAAGGAGCGAACTCAACTTCATAGCGGGCTTAGTTACGGCACTCGACAAGCGCCATTACTCATGAGCGGCCTTAGGTCGACCGGCATGTTTGGGTCAGGATCCTTAATGATAGTTTCCTGCCTCTTGCCAGCGGCCGTCAACGCATTCTCGCAAGCCAGCACTTCGGCATTAGTACCCGATGGTTCTAGCCACAAATCTACATGATTTGCGCCATGAGAACATGCACAAAGGTCTTCCATGACAAAGTAGCGCTGAAACCTCGGCACATATATACGAGTACCAGTAGGGTATACATCCGGATGTGCGGTGGCAAATGTCTGCGGATCGTCATACGTACCGGTACCGCCAGCCCGCGCGTGCCTTGGCGCCGGCCCAGAGTAGGAGATTTTGCGAGAACCCGGAGGGTCATTGTCCGGTACGCTATAAAACGTCACCCAGCCAGACATCTCCGAGCCACCTGACGCACGTGCTACAGACGGCGTCCGCACTGCCCGCATAATCCCAAAAACTGCGCCGTATATGACAACGGCGACCAGTACGAATAGTATGGCAAACTTGCGTAGCACTTCTTTTCGTTGCGACATTCATATCCTCTCAATTAGGGTACAGATGAATGCTCACCTATAGTATGAATGAATTTTTCGGCCGATTCACCAAGTTATTTCACAATTACCACTATTCTAAGCTCATTTAGGGATGAGCAACGAAGCCCTGCTAACTTGCTTATTTATATAATTTATGTTAAAATATATTTATGAAAGAAACGAACCCTCGTTTTACAGATCTAAATCTTCGTCACATTCAAGAATCCGGGCGAGCACTTGCCAAATTCCTTATCGTACACCCCGAGATTGATCCGAACTTTGTCGACGACATGACCGACGAACAAGAAGCAGACTGGCAGCAATTCAGTTCAGACCTTGCGATTACGCAAGACATCGAACGCTGCGAGCTAGATATCGAACTACGCGAGAAATAAGGACTCAAAGCGGCCGTTCGTATACGCCCGTTCGACTACCCCTCAACTGGATCGAGCGTGTAGCAGCCAGGCACGACATGTTTTGACTCATCATAAAGCTTGGTGTCGCCCCTGTATTCTTCCCATGCTTTGTAAAACGCCGTCAGATTTTTCCATACAGAATCCTTGATCGAATCATCTAGATAGTTAAACGGACATACGTGAGTAGGCGGGTTGCCTGCATGCAATATGCCGATTTCGTATAGCCCAAAACCAGGGTGATACTGCGAATCATGCGTACTGACCTCGGCAATAACTTGTCCGGCCTTTACTTTGTCGCCGACTTTTACGAGCGGATTGATCACATGTTCGGTTTCGTATAGCCACTGGCTATCTTTGTTTGTGCCAACCTGTATTGAGTAGTCGTTGCTATACAACTTGGGCACGTCGACTACAACACCGTCGACTAGCGAATGAACTTTGGTGCCCAGTGGCAATATAAATGTCGGCTGCGGATTCAAGCGACGCTGAGCCACGCTATTTGCTTCGGCCACTGCGCCATAGTCGAAAAAGATAACGTCTTTGTAGCCCTCGATATGCAGCTTGGTAAACACCATGTCACCAGCCTTACCGGTAGCGGGGTCATACTCGCCCAGATTAATACCGATACTTTTGAGCTTCAGCGGGGGAGTATCAGTACTTTCGGATTTGGCACTATCGCCAATAAGTCCACCGACAAAATTATTTGAGTTGCTGTTTTCGTCGGTAAGCAACGACACAAGCATATACCCGACAACACCAACAAGGGCGACAACCACCAGTCCGATGACTATAGGTACGACACTTCCGCGTTGATTTGAGTAATTCGTATTCATGATAAACACTATAGTTTAAAACATAAGCAAAACAAAATCTGCCTGCAAGAATATCCGACTCTTACCAAAAACAACTTTGCTTGTTTGGCATGCGTATGCTATAAATACCGTACCGTTACTAGCATCAACTGCTAGCGACACGACACCTATCCACCATCAGGAAAAGGATGTACAAATGATAAAATTTCTTGTCGCTGTGCTTTCTCTGCCCAAAACCCTGCTGACCTTGCTCGCTGACAGCATCCGCAACAGCGCGGGAGTCGAAGGAAGAGACGTCTTGCCAATCGACGTACTGGGCGACGAAAAAACCGACAAATAGCTCCGCCCAAGTGGCCGGTTGAGCAAAAAAGCTCCCGGCACTAACCGCGGAGCTTTTTTTATTTGGCTGGGTACTAGATCTATTTGGCTGCCGCAGCGGTCAGTTGTTCCCGTAGCGTCGACTCCGGTACCATGCCGATGATGTTGTCGACTTGTTTGCCGGCCTTGTACACTATCATGTTTGGGATGCTCTGCACTCCATGCTCCCCGGCAAGCGCGTTGTTGTCGGCAGACTCTTCAATGTTAACTTTTACCACATCTGTAGTGTCGTCGAGTTTATCTGCTAGTGAAATCAACGCCGGTGACATCGCACGGCATGGCGGGCACCAAGCAGCCCAAAAATCTACCAGTACGACTTTGTCGCTCTTTAGTACCTTCTCTTCAAATTCCTGTTTGGTCGTTGTGTTATATAAAGCCATATACTTAGTATAGCGTATTTGCGCCGGCTGATTGCGGAGGTTGGTGACTATGCGTAAAATCGGAGTTTTCTTATCTGTTCAGGGTTAGACCCTGAATCCATTCGCGCGAAGTCGAAGGGTGACATCTGCAGACACCGGAAAGTCGGGTGGCGGCGGGCAGTCATGAACCGAGGACTGTTTGAACCCGACAGTAGCGCCTGACGGCGTGAGTTTCGCAGGTTCTGATTGCTTGACGTCGCATGAGCTAAGGGTTAAACCCCAAGAAGTAAGAAATTATTGTATAGTTATCTTCCGTACAATTCCCGTTTGATACTGTCACGCTCGCGTTGCTCGTCTTCATAATCTGACACAAACTCTTCGTAGACAGCACTAGATGAGAATAGTCCAAGAATCGATTTCGCATCAATCCAATCTCGGCAAATACCCATATAATCCTGATAGCTGCTATGCTCCCATGTCCTGTATTTCGAATGATTTAGGTGAATATACCGAGTAATATGCATCAGCTGAATATCATTCTCAATCCATACGGCCTTATAAGTTGATTCAAACAGCGAGCCGCGGCGCTTGTGTCGTTTATTGAAATATGCAGTATAGGCCGTGATGAGACTGGTCATAAAACGCGTGATGGCCGATTCATCGTCATATTGATAAAACAGCATATGGAAATGATTACCCATCAGACAATAAGCGATTAGATGAACGTCCGGGTAGAAGTGCTTAAACAATCTTCCGGTGTCGTCTTTGCCTTGCTCGGGCGACAAGTGGCGGGCGAGTAGATTCTCGAAATAATAACGATCCGCGTCGTCGATGAATATGTTACCCAGATTCCATCCACGGTTATACACGTGATAATACGAGTTCGGAACAAACACCTTCACGACGTTTTTTGTTGGCATAAGTATACTATATACTAATTTACACCTTTTCGGGGTTTAACCCTTAAATCTTCGGGGTTTAACCCTTAAATCCCTTAAATCCAGTAACTTTGATGGCGCAAAATCCCATTTTAAACAAATAACACCTGCAAGGGGTGAACCCTGGAGCACACAACTCGTGATATTTCACGCATATGTTAATTGGGGGAAATAAACCTTACGATCATAATGGGATCAACGGGCCAAGAGGAAAGACTTATCATCATTGCGATGGTTACTATCGCCACGACGCTTAGGAGGATTCCAATGATTCCCATCGCGTCATAAGAGTTAATCGAAGCTGCGATATTTGGGTGCTGATTATTATAGCTATAGCCCCTTTGAGATAAATATACACACGCCGTAACGATACTAATAGCAGCGAAAACGCCCCCCAGCACAGCAAAACTAAATATGAAGCCAAGAATACCCAAGACTAAAGTAGCAACAGAAAGACGCCGCATATTCAATGAAATCGAAGTCTTATCACCATGCGACATACCGCCATTTACCATTCTACGTCTTGACTCAATGTATAGCGCAGCAACTAAACCCATTGTAATCACATTACCCGTATTCGCGCGCGGGTCAAGGACTAGACCCAGCAAGCACAAAAGACCAAGTATAGATAGCCCAACAATGGTTCGTACGTTGAAAATTTTTTGTTTATTTTCTGGTTGCATCTTGCTATCCATCCTAATTTATCAATAAATAATATCAACGATAGTAGCACGTCGGTGTTAACCGGTATACACGCGTAGGTTACTCAGGGTTATAGGGCCAGGCCTGTAGATCGTCTGAAATTTAATAGGGCGAGTCGCTTGGACTCGCCCTTGTCGTCAGGACTTTTTTGCACCCAGACGCTTGGACTTGTTGGTAGCCAGCAGGTACACAATTGGTACGAAACCAAACGTGTTGGTCGCAAGAATGACGATAAACCATCCGACTTCGTGCCGCACACTAGCAGCGCGCCACAGCGCCAAGCCCTTCCAGGTAAGATCCCAGATGACCACAACGAGGATTGCGAACCTCATCCATACGGAAAGACTGTCCAGATTACTTGCCCATGTCGTAAACATTGCCACCACTCCTTTTTATGATACTCATTGGCAAAATTATAATAGCACGTAAAATATCGCTTTACACGGAATAACACGTACGAGTGATGAGCCTTGAGACCGTAAAAACAATCGTTTTATTATTTGGCTTTTAACACTGGTAATAAAATATTATCCATTCGCGCGAAGTCGAAGGGTGACATCTGCAGACACCGGAAAGTCGGGTGGCGGCGGGCAGTCATGAACCGAGGACTGTTTGAACCCGACAGTAGCGCCTGTCGGCGTGAGTTTCGCAGGTTCTGATTGCTTGACGTCGCATGGCTTTACCGCGTGGCGAAGCCGTCACGAGGTTTTTTGCTTCGTTTTTTGCCGGCACAAAAAATGAAGGCGTTTTGGTACTTACGCAAAAAAGTACTAGAGTTATTGACATTTCCCACTCCTTTGCTATACTTCATACAGCATTACACCAAAGACCGTAGCTGTCGCAAGACTTAATTCGCTACCGAGGCGTAAAACTACCACCATTGTTTTATCCACCCGAAAGGTCTTTGATTACAACTGCGAGTATCAAAGACCTTCTTTTATTCTCAAAGTTGCAAGGACCTAACGGTGTAATGAATACCTTAACAACTCGGATCGAAAAATAATTAACCAAGGAGAATCTTATGGCGATTTCAAAATCGAAAAAGAACGAATTGGTTGCTGAAGTTTCAGAATCTCTAGCGACGTCAAAGCTAACAGTTTTCGCAAAGTATGACGGCCTAAGTGTTGCAGACATGCAAGCACTTCGCGGTCAGGCTCGCGAAGCTGGCGTAACGATCAAGGTGGTCAAAAACCGCTTGGTCCGCGTAGCAATGAGCGCAAACGATACGTACAAAAACACCGATACCGCCCTTCTAACTGGTCAATTGCTTTACGCAATGAGCAGCGAAGACGAGATCGCTCCTGCAAAAGTACTCGACGGCTTTGCCAAGACCAACCCGGCCTTGCAGTTCGTCGGTGCATTTGGCATGGAAGGTGAACTCATGGACGCAGCCGAAGTCACTGCTCTTGCTAGCTTGCCTAGCAAAAACGAGCTTGTTGGCCAAGTTGTATCTATGTTGCTATCACCAGTTAACGACGTCACAAACGCGCTTTCTGGCAACCTACACGCCCTATTGGACGGCGTAGAAGCCAAGGCTACTGCTTAACTTCAAGCAACCTACAATTAACTGAATTATAAAGGAGTCATAATCATGGCTGATGTAAAGAAACTTGCTGAAGAACTGACAAAATTGACAGTTCTCGAAGTAAACGAACTAAAAACTGTCCTTAAGGACGAATACGGCATCGAGCCTGCAGCTGCTGCTGTAGCTGTTGCTGCTGGCCCTGCTGCTGCAGCTGGTCCTGCCGAAGACGAAAAGAGCGAATACACTGTGAAACTAGCTGACGCTGGTGCGCAGAAAGTTGCTGTTATCAAGGCTGTTAAAGAAATCACTGGTCTTGGACTTGGTGAAGCTAAAGCTATCGTCGACAACGCTCCTAGCAACGTAGTTGAAAAGGTAAGCAAAGACGACGCTGACAACGCTAAGAAACTTCTTGAAGAAGCTGGCGCTTCTGTCGAACTCGTTTAATCGAGCCGACAGTTCACCAAAATCATTCGATCCGATTGTTATACGAAAACCGCTCCAACTCGGGGCGGTTTTCATTTTAGACAAAGCACGTTACAATGGAGCAAATGAGTAGCGTTTTCAGCATCATTGTGAGCCTCGTCCTCGTGCCATCGCATGGCGCCGGTTGCTCATACCAATAGACAGTTAAACGACAACGAGCACCCGGCCACAAGCCGGGGTTTTTCGTCAGAGAGGGTAGTAACAAATATCATGACAGGCGCGGAAGCACTGATAAAGAGCCTCGAGCGATTGGGCGTCGAGTATATATTTGGCTATTCCGGCGGGGCTGCCATACCCATATTTGACGCAATCGTCACCACCAAAACCAACATCAAGCTCATAGCCACCCGTCACGAACAAGGCGCCGCCCACATGGCCGACGGCTACGCACGCGCCAGCGGCAAACCGGGCGTTGTACTGGTAACCAGCGGCCCCGGAGTTGGCAATATCATCACCGGGCTAATGACCGCGCACATGGACAGCGTGCCGATAATCATCATCAGCGGCCAGCAAATCACGCCGATGCTCGGCCTGGACGCGTTTCAAGAAGCGGATACATTTAACCTGAGTATGCCAGTGGTCAAACACAACTACCTAGTGCTCAAAACCAACGATGTGCCTAGCGTGGTACACGAAGCATTTGAAATCGCATCGACCGGCAGGCCGGGGCCGGTGCTGATAGACATGCCAAAAGACGTCAGCTCCGGAAAATTTACCGGCAAACTAACCGACGCTGCACCACTCGTGCGTAAAGAAGAAACAGCACAGTACAAAAAAGACGCCCAAAAAGTCGCAAAACTTATAGCAAACGCCAAGCGCCCTGTCGTACTGGCTGGTCACGGCGTGTTGATAGCTGGCGCCGAAGACGAGCTGTTAAAGGTAGCGACTCAGTTTGACATGCCTGTCACCACTACGCTTTTAGGCAAGGGCGCAATCGACGAAACGTACGAATTGTCGCTCGGCATGCTCGGTATGCACGGTACCGGTTACGCCAACAAAGCAATTGAAGAGTCGGATCTCATAATAAACATCGGTTCGCGATTTGACGACCGGATAGTGGGCGATGTAGAAAGCTTCACGGCAAACACAACCATAGTGCACGTGGACGTAGACGAAGCCGAGCTAGGCAAAATGGTGATGCCGGACGTTGCCATACTAGCAGACGCAAAAGATTTCTTTAGTGCGCTACTCGCTACCAAGCAGGCGGCTACTCACGACAAGTGGCACAAGCATCTGCAAACATACAAAGAGCAAATGCCACTAAGCTACGACGATAGCGACGGCCTGACCCAGCAGCACGTTATAGACGAAGCCATGAAACAAACGAAAGGCGAGGCGATTGTAACCACGGACGTAGGCCAGCACCAAATGTGGGCTGCGCAGTTTTACCGCGTAAAGCACGCCAACCACTGGATCAGCTCTGGCGGAGCAGGCACTATGGGCTTTGGATTCCCAAGTGCACTTGGCGCACAATTTGCCGAACCAAAAAAGCAGGTGCTGACAATCGTGGGCGATGGCGGATTCCAAATGACACTGTACGAACTAGCAACGGCGGCGCTACATAAACTACCCGTAAAGATATTTGTGATGAACAATCACTACCTAGGCATGGTGCGCCAATGGCAAGAACTTTTTTATGACGAGCGCCTGAGCGGCGTCGACCTAGAAGGCAACCCGGACTTTGTAAAACTAGCCGAAAGCTACGGCGTAAAGGCAATCAACATAGAGCAACCCGACGAAGTGGAGGCCAAGGTAGCCGAAGCACTCGCGTACAACGACGGCCCCGTGCTAATCAACTGCGAAGTTGCCAAGACGCACAACGTCTACCCGATGATCCCAGCAGGCAGCGGCTATTCACATATGTTGCTCGGTCCGCCGACTACCAAACTAGAAGCACCAAAGGGGAGTACGTAAGATGAAAAAAGATAGCGACCACACATACGTATTGACCCTGACCGTCCGCAACAATGCCGGCGTCTTGGTGCGTTGCGCGCAGATATTTAATCGGCGCGGGCACAACATCGAGGCATTGCACGTTGCCGGTTCACCCGACTCGCCAAACTTGTCGCTCATGACAATTACGGCATTTGGCAAACCAGACGTGATCAAACTAATTACACTGCAATTAAAAAAACTTGTAGACGTCGTAGACGTAAAAGAGTCCGAAAACTAACCAGACGTTTTTGGCTAAAAAATATGCCCGATTTTCCGTGGTAGTCACAGAAAATCGGGCACGTAGCTACTTGGCAGTAGCGAGCCTCAGTGCGAGCTGAGCCGCCGAAACGGTACTTGTAAACGCCACGTATACACGGCCGTAGGTCGAATACTGACGCTTTTTGAAAACCGTGCGGCCGTTCTTGACCTCGGCTGCGTTGAAGCCAATCGCTACGGCACTGGTAATCGTAGACGTCGCGTCGACCTGCTCGTTATGCTCGGTAGCAAGTAGCGACTGGCCGTTTTCGGCTCGTCGCGTAAGCTCCATGCCGGCGGCATACAGGCTGACGCCCGCCATAGCAAGGCTGATCACATAACCGAAGTTGTCGCGAAACGTCAACGACTGGCTGTCTTTATACAGCAAGTTTCGTTGCCGAAGCAGCGTATTTGAAATGTGCAACGCACGGAACACACTCGCAACGGCATCGATAGTCAGGCTCAGCCCAGACTTTTCCTGCGTTGATTGCTTCATGTTGTCACGGAACTCTTGCAGCGAGAACTCGCGATAATTAACTCGCCCCATGTAAGAAGCTACCTCTCTATATGTACGTCTCGCGCTGTGCGAAATCTTATATACCATACCATTTTTGTATACATGCTACAACAAACGCCACGTTGGCCTCTCAAGAAAAAACCGCCCAAATTTAAGTAGTAGTTCAGGGTATAATGAACTCATGAAGTCAAAAGACAGGGTCGTTATATTTGGCGCCGCCGGCAAAGTCGGCAGCTTGCTAGTAGAGTACGCTCTGGCAGATGGTTACGCGGTGACGGCGTTCGTGCACCGTCATCATAATTTACCTAGTCATCCGAATTTAATAATTGCTAAGGGTGATGTGTATGACAAGTCCGAAGTACAAAAGGCGCTGCAAGACGCAGACGTAGTACTCAGTGCGCTCAGTAGCTGGGGCACACCGAAAAAAGACGTGCTGTCTGCCGCTATGGCGACCATCGTACCTACTATGAAAGAGCGAGGAATCGACAGGATTATATCGCTCACTGGTTCTGAGGCTAGGGCATCGGGCGACCGCCTAAGCATCATTCATAGGCTTGCGCACATAGGAATCGGCGTCGTAGGCGGCAAAGTACTCCGCGACGGCGAACGCCACATTAAATTGCTAGAACAAAGCGGGCTTGACTGGACCGTCGTACGATCACCAATTATGCGGTCGGGTTCGTCGCGACGATATACGTTGTCCTCAAACCGGCCGTTGCCATGGGGTATCATTAACCGCCAAGCCGTAGCGCGGGCAATGGTCGACCAAATAGACACACCGCACAGGCCCAAGGCCGTATTTATACATTAGTCATTGCTTTTCGAATAAGTATCGACAACTACATAGGGCCCGCGCCGTACGTGCCCGGCTTGGGCGTTCCTTGCGGCGGTTGCTCGTCGCCTGGAAGCAAAGGATTTCTAGAACCTAATAAAACGTCTATAAATTTGCGTGACGATTTAGGAAACCCGTAATCGTTGGGGCCCTGGGTGCCAGGAGCAAACAGCAGAATGAGAAAGGTCACTAAATTGACGACTGGAACGAAGTGTAACAAAGCCAGCCAGCCAGTCTTGTTCATATCATGCCAGCGTCGAATAATCATGCCGAGTGACGCTACTATGTTAAATGCACTCCACACGGCGCCAAAGAGGAAGAAAACAATATTTATCATAGAATGAATCGCGCCAGAATCATGTATAGCGATGATTGAAATCACATATAAAATGATAGCGACCAGCATAGGAACGCCGAGGTATAAATTTCCTAATACGAAACCAGTTCGATTGAGTCTGCCTTTAAACATAACCGCAGTATAGCACAATGGCGCCTAGACGCTGACGCACTTTATGAATGTGGTAATGTTTCTATTTTATGGTATAGCATATTTTTGACAGGGGGAGTACAATCGAATTATGAAATCAATGGAGTTTTCAAGCTTTGCAAACGCAGAAAATGCGTGGACATACGACACGCCGTACGACCTGGCACGTAGACGAGAGATCTTAGAAAATGACGGACGAGACAGCCGTCGATTTCAAGATATGGAAAACTATATAGACTACGTAAATAACAATATGCCCGACGACTACATGGTAGCAACGACCGTCGTTAAGCTAATCGAATACGATCCATATTCGACCCGCGTCAAGCCACCAACTAAACTAGCGTGGCTTTACCGACCCGACGAAAATGGCGTATTCACTCAATATAAATGCGTTTCCAATCTGGCGAGCTTCGTAGGCGACAAACTCGATCTACAAGATGATGACGTATACGTAGTAAATACTCAGTACAACGTCGCAATTCAACCCAAGCCGAACAAAAGTGTCGATATGATAAACATAGTTCAAGGAGTAGGCGACAATAGCGGTCACAAGGCACTGAACAACTTCGAAAAAAAGGTTACCGACGTTCTGGGAAGCTACTCGTTGTCGAGTTATCAGCTTACGCGCAATTACTAGCACGTCCTGCGATGGCATTTTTCATGACAGCGAGGGTATAGTTGACGCCAATGAGCGCGCCCGAGAATTCTGGAAGCAAGAAATACGAAAGAACGTGGACGTACAACACGCCATATACACCATTCGTAGATTGCTTTTTTGTTACATTTATGCCATAATTTAGTTAGCCACAAAAGTGGTCGTAGCTTACACAAATAGGTAGGAGTGATTCTTGTCTAGTAACCAAGACTTCGTCTTGAAAATGCCGCCGAACCCAATGGTTCAGCGTATGTACATCGATCTGCCCGGGTTACAACCGTTTGTCATACCGTCACACACGGTTGCCGGCATCTTGTGGCTCGACAAAGCCATGGGCATAGCAGACGATTGCGACTACGTGCTCGTCAGCCAGTCGCTTGCCGGTTGGCTAATGGTAGAGTGCGACGTGCTCGATCCGGCCATACAGGTTACTCGAATGCTAGCAATGCTCGACGAAGGAATCAACGAGAAATCAACAGAAGATTTCATCGAGCTCATCTCAAACCCGTTCGCGATTCGCTTTTCAGACGACGACTCCGTACCAAGCAATATACGTGGCGAAATCGTCTCGATTGCGGTCATGAAAGAGTCAGACATGGAAAACGAATATGCCGACAGCATCTTTGCTGTCAGCATGCACGCCGACGATTCATTCGTCGGCCCTACGCCAGCGTTCCAGCACGCCATGCAGGAGCCCTAGGCACTACAACACCCGCATACTTTTATAACAGGTATGCGGGTTTTATATTGCAGACAAAAGGCTATTAATTTGCCTAATGAAAAAGTTTATTCCGTCGTTTCTACAACAATTTTTAAGTTTAAACTGTTATGGCTGTGGACAAAAATGAGCGAATAGATTGACAGTGTTTGTATTGCCTGATATATATAGATATGATATCACCACAAAAAACAGACAAGGAACTGCGAGCATGTCTGACCTACCAGAGAAACAAGTAAAGAGACTAACATCCCTCATCCAAGAGGCAGAGACAAACTTGGCAGCAGCCAAGGAACTTTTAATTAGCATTATCGGTGAGGGCGGCGTTGTCCTCACACCTAAATCAAGTCAAGAAGACGTCACCGGCAAGGTAATCGAAGGTGTCTTCGACGGCCAAGTTATGGTCGGCCCTGACGGCAAAAACTACCCAGTACCTGCAAACTATGCCAGCAAGTCCAAACTACTAGAAGGTGACGTTCTAAAGCTAACCATCGCCGACGATGGCAGCTTCATCTATAAGCAAATTGGTCCAATCGAGCGAAAGCAAGTCATCGGCACACTAACGCAGCACGATGGCGCCTACTACGTAGAAGTAAGTGGCCGAGAGTACCGCATACTGCTTGCTAGTGTTACTTTCTTCCGTCTCCACGAAGGCGACCAAGTCACAATTATCGTGCCAGAAGACAGCACAGACGCCACATGGGCTGCTGTTGAAGCACCGCTGTAGAAACCACAATCTTATTGCAGTAAAAAACAGACTTTTTTCAGACCGGTCGTGCTAAAGTATTTCAGTACGATCGCACTTTCGGACATAAGTAAGGATGGGCAGTAACGTGCCTCTGGTAACGCTCCACTCCACTGGAAACAATTGGCGGACTTTCGAGTTTGAAGATTGTGGCAACATCACTACGATTGCAGATCGACTTTGCGAATCTTTGCAAGTTGAGTTTCACGCTGGCACTGTCACGGAACTGTACGTCTGTAAACCATACATTGCCATAAAATTCTCGCGCCTAATACCGAGCTGCTGGTCTGTAAGGGTCTTAGACATCATCCGAGACCACGTCAAAATACAACACAGAGAACGCAAGGATGTACTGTTGCGTATAGCAGACTAGCTACGTCCGTACACTTGATCGTAGACCCCCAACGCCATAAAACGTCGGGGGTCCTCTCTTTTTACAACGGTTTTAAGCAAGAAAACAGCGTACAATATGATGTATGCACATAGAGGGGGAGACAAGCGCACATACTGCGCTGTATCGAAAATACCGCAGTCGGTCACTTGATGAAGTGGTCGGACAAACACAGGTTACTGAGGTTTTGCGTCGTAGCTTAGAGCAAGGAAAGATTGCTCACGCTTACTTGTTAACCGGTCCGCGCGGCGTCGGCAAGACGTCGATTGCACGTATACTGGCACACGAGATCAACAAACTGCCATACGGTGGCGAAGAGACACATCTAGACATCATTGAGATCGACGCAGCCAGCAACAACGGAGTTGATGACGTGCGTGAACTGCGTGATCGTGTACAGATGGCGCCAATCTCTGCCAGCAAAAAAGTCTACATCATCGACGAGGTGCACATGCTGAGCAAGCCTGCATTTAACGCACTGCTTAAGACTCTCGAAGAACCGCCAGCTCATGTCGTATTTATATTGGCAACGACAGACCCACAAAAGATCCCAGCAACGATAATCAGCCGCACGCAGCACTTTGCGTTTCATGCCATCAGCCCAGCTGATTTATCTGCCCAACTTAAAAAAATTGCCAAAAGCGAACGAATTAAAATCTCAGATGACGCAGTGGAAGCAATCGCAACGCGTGGCGATGGTAGTTTCCGTGACAGCATAAGCCTGCTCGACCAACTTTCGAGCTTTGCCGACGCCAAAGAAGGCATCACGCTCGAACTAGTGCAATCGACTCTCGGCCTGGCACCAATCCATGCGGTCGAAAAATTACTCGCAGCTGTCGATGAGCGAAACGTAGCTGAAGTCGTAGGGCAATTGAACGACCTAGAAAAACAAGGAATCCAGCCAGCGGTTCTGGCGGATCAGTTAATCCGAGAGCTCCGCAACAGGCTTGTAGAACAACCGCAATTAGTCGGACTACTCGACGCGCTCATCGCAATCGGCTCGTCACCACAGCCACAACTTAAGATTCTGACAACGCTCGTAGGCGCCTGCAAACCAAAACCGGCCGTAGCCGCCCGTGCTACCAAACCAATGCCGACCGTTATAGAAGCACCGGTTATCATGGTGGAGAAACCTACTAAGAAGCCCGAGCCTGTCGTGAAAAAACAAGTTGAGGAACCAGCCGAAGAACCCGTGACAAAAGCACCCGTAACACCAAAGCCAAGAAAGGCAAATGCCGAACCATTCGACTGGAGCAAACTAGTGGGATATGTCAAAGAACACTACGTAGCAGTGTATAGTGTGCTCGGTAAATGCGACTACGTTCTCGAGGGCGACGTGCTGACAATTTATGCTGTACGCAAGTTCAACAAAACAAAGCTGGACCAGCCGAAATACCTAACACAACTACAAGATGCGCTGAGTCAATGCGGCCAATCCGACCTGGAAGTCGTAACACTGCCTATAGCAAAACCACCTGCCGATGAAAAACTCGCCAAAATTACTGCTATGATGGGTGGAGGACGAGAGGTTAAGTTGGAAGACGAGGAGAAGCAAGATGGCGAATAAGGCAATCGACCCGAAAATTCCGCCGCAAAATATCGATGCGGAGATGAGCTTGCTTGGTGCCGTCTTGATAGACGAAGATGTTTTAGCCGACGTAACAGAAGTACTAAAAGCCCGCGATTTCTACGACAAACGCCACGAAACAATCTATAACGCTATGGTGGTGCTGTTTGAACACCACAAGCCAGTCGACCTACTCACGCTGACTGACCAGCTCAAAAAGAAAAAGAAGCTTGAAGAAATCGGTGGTACTGCTTACCTGAGTGAACTCACAAACTACGTGCCGACTGCCGCGCATGCCGTAACCTACGGCGAAATGGTTGCGCAAGCTGCCGTGCGTCGACGCCTCATCAAAGCCAGTGCAGATATATCTGAACTTGGATACGACGAAGATTTTAATGTACAAGAGCTGCTTGAAAAAGCAGAATCCGAACTTTTTTCTGTCAGCGACGAAAATCTCAAGCAAGATCTTGTCAGCGTGGAATCAATCCTCCTTGAAAGCTTTGACCGCCTAGAAGAACTACACCGAAACAAGGGACAACTCCGTGGCATGAAAACCGGCTACCGCGACCTAGACAACATGACGGCCGGCCTACAACGTAGCGACTTGATCATCCTAGCAGCCCGTCCTGCCATGGGTAAAACGACGCTCGTGACAAACTTAGCCTACAATGTGGCAACCATTAATAAACAAGCGGTGCTGTTCTTTAGCCTCGAGATGAGTAAAGAGCAGTTAATTGACCGTATGCTCTCGGACGTCAGTGGCGTAGACAGCTGGAACATTCGCACAGGCAACCTGAGTGATGAAGATTTTGCCAAGCTCAGCGAAGCGTCAGGTGAGCTTGCCGAAGCGCCGCTGTTTTTAGACGACACGCCCGGTTTGTCTGTGCTAGAAATGCGCACCAAGGCGCGTCGCGCTGCGCATAATGCGCCACTCGGCCTAGTGGTCGTCGACTACTTGCAGCTCATGCAGTCTAGCTCTTCTCGCAGTGATGGCAACCGTGTGCAAGAAGTGAGTGAAATCAGTCGCGGCCTAAAGTTGCTAGCACGCGAGCTAAACGTACCTGTCATTGCTTTGAGTCAGTTGTCACGTAGCGTTGAGTCGCGCAACCCGCAGATTCCACAACTAGCCGACCTGCGTGAATCAGGATCAATTGAGCAAGACGCCGACATCGTAACATTCATCTACCGTCCTGGTTATTACAACCCAGACGATCCCGACCTGGCGCACATCACAGAACTGCACATTGCTAAGCATCGTAACGGCCCAACCGGCAAGGTTGAACTGTACTTCCACCCAGAGCGACTACGGTTTATGTCACTCGACAAACGCAACAACTAGTATAGATAGACCTTTAAAATTCAACGATACCCCACATATAGCGGAGCATTGTTTATTTTACATAAACAATACGCTAGCGCTAGCGTTAAGCACAGTGTAGTATGAGGGCAGGTACTAAATTGTGCTTAAAAAATTATCAAAATCCGATGCAAGTGGGGGTATCGTTTACGAAAAACGGGGGACGTGATGGAACAAGTCAGGGGTAATGACGGTAGGTTTGTTAAGGCAGAGCC
The DNA here is from genome assembly GCA_023898645.1 of Candidatus Nomurabacteria bacterium. Classification (NCBI taxonomy): domain Bacteria; phylum Candidatus Nomuraibacteriota; species Candidatus Nomurabacteria bacterium. The sequence goes on from CP060232.1 coordinate 694,962, forward strand.
ATCACAAGGTTTGGAAGAAAACGAAAAGGGCCAGGAGCCCGCTACACTTGATCCAAAAGCACTAAAAGCATTTGGTTATTTGACGAACAAAGATGATTTTAGCGGCATGTCTTATGATGAAATCATGGCCGAAGATGCCGGCATCGACGACATCCAATCCATCGATCGCAAACTTGGGCGCCAAAAATCTGAACACACGCTATTTCTCGCCGACCTTCTGGTAGGTAGCCGGTTTAGCGACAATACCTTTTTTAACGAAGTAGTTGAAAAAGTTGGGTCACTTCCAAAGGACCAAAAACCTGATCAAATCGTAATGACAGGTCTCTATATGGGCGACTTTGGCGGTCGCAAAAAGAATTCTCGCTGGATGCTCAAGAACGGACTTCGCACCCTAGATGAGCAGTTCCATCATGGTAAGGCAAAGCTTGATCAGCTAAAAGAAATCGGTGTGCCGATTGTTTATGGCATGAGCGACAACGACACCGATATCGTCGAAGAGATGACCTTCGAGGCATTTGATCAAATGCACCAGCTCGCGAAAAAACACGCTCGCGAAAACCAAGAGGGCGACAACGTCAAACGACAGATGTCTCGACTTGAAAAGGCAAAAGCAAATCCAAACTGGCCTGAATACTATCGCTTCACACAAGAAGTTGCGTTTCCATACTGCGTCCGAAGTGGGCGAGCACTTCGCACAACCGAACAAGTAGGTCAGGCTGTCAGTGAACTTGCCAGCGAATTAGAGCAAAAACTGAGTAGCGGCGAACTTCGTGAAGACGAACATACACGCGTGAGCGATCAGTTGGCTCGACTAAGGCAAGACATAGCTCGTGGCGAATACGAATTGCCAGAACGAGAAATACTTTATGACGCCTACAAACGCCAGGCACAAGGACAACGCCTAACTGCTAAGCACCGTACGATCCTCGACATGAGCGCACTAAAAGACAGCGACGCACTACAAGTGGTCGAAGATTTCGAGATGCGCACCAAAACCCGCGGCTCTCAATACACCGACCTAGTACGACACAGGTTCCAGACGAGCAAACTACCTGTATCAAACTACTTCGGTGCACCAACGAAAATTCGCAAGCAACTTGCTGCCGACGGCCAGGATACATACGACAATATCATCATCACCGGCCAGCGAGAGGCGGCTGGCGTGTTTGGCATTAACAACGAAGCTATTCACTCAATCGGAGGCCTACAGGACGCTCGAAAGGCAGTAAATTCAAAGGGCTACATCCTTACATCGCCAGCAAATCAAGCTGGGCGTGAAATTCTCGGTAGGCGCCGCTTCCACCCGGCAAGCGCGACTTCCATCGAACGACGAGACGACGGCACTCATTTCGTTAACATATGGAACAAGCACCTTATGGAAGTTTCTGAAAGCCTTTCCGAACCAGTTACTGTCATGCTGCAGTGCGACTGGCAAGCAGGCAACATTGCTTCTCGCCCTGACTTACAGCTAAAGCAGCTCGATATGATAAACCGACGACTTGGGCAGGGTGTCGTGTATGTCGCCCTCGGAGGAGACACCGTAGAAGGCCGCAATTACTCCGACTTCAACCGAGAAAGTGGCCGAACAGGTCTTGGTGCAATGGACCAACAATTTGAGTTTGTGCGTCTCATGGTTGAGCAATCACTGAGCCAGCTATCTAGGGAGCAGATGGAAAACCTCATTATCAAAGCTACTATTGGCAACCACGAATACAACAGCGGTACACTCAAATGGAACGGCTACTCGTTCTTTGAACCTATCATCGACCCATACAAGCAAGCCTATGCCGCACGTGGATTCAACCTAGATCAGATTCGTAATCGCGTACAGATTCAAGACACGCTTATCACATCTCGTGGCGAGCCATTCAAGACATACGAAACAGTATTTCGCATAGGTGAAATCGGTGTAAGCCTGAGTCACTTCTTTGGCGCGGGCCGCGGTACCGGTGGCCAGCCGCCTGCATTTACAGGGCTAAATCAAACCAACGGCCTTGGTGAAGTTCGCAAAGATATCGATATTGGAATTTTCGGCCACTATCACCACGCATCATATGTACAAGGCGGCAACAAACTGTACGTCGGCGCAGGCTCACTCAACGGCCTAACTGGTTTTGAGTACGACAGAGGCCTTCGCTCCGCTAGCTCCATCGTAGCGCTTCACCTGGGGCCAGGCCAACCTCCGCGAATCGAGATAATCAGCGAAGAGGCGATTAATAACTATAAAATCCCAGATGGTCCATTTAGCGACAAAGAGCTCCGCGTGAATGATGGTTTCCGTGACGACAAGGGATTTGACATAGGTAAACACACGCCGTACCTAGACGACAGATTTCCAAAGAGTGCGCTTCAGAAAAAGGTACTTCAACTAGGCAAGCAAGCAGCTTACAGCATCGACCGTACCGGTACTCTTTCTAAAGACTTTTAGTCTACGCCCTCGACAAAGTGCGTATTAAATCTAGCACCTAAAAAAGTGCTTGTGATTAGTACGCGCTATGTCTGTTATAATTAATCCACATGGCAAAACTGAAGCTGACTAACTTTCTCACATACCGCTACCGGTATCAGATCGGCTACATACTAATCGTCGTCACGTTTCTAGCGTTATTAGTCGTGGCCGGATTGTTTGTGCCTGGTGGATTTAGCAGCTCGGAAACCAAAGATTTCGTGCAGACTTCTGCTATGGATTTGCAAAACGCTAAAACACTAGCCATACCAAACATGCCGTTTTTTGCCGCTCAACGATTAAGCATCGATTTGTTTGGCTCCAGCACTTTTGCCTTCAAACTACCGGCACTTATATGTGCGTTTTTCACCGGCATTGGTGCCGTACTGTTGTTGCGTCGGTGGTTCCGGCCAAATATAGCCGTACTCGCTACCGTCATCATGATTACGACGGGGCAGTTCCTGTACGTCGCACAGTCCGGCTCGGCGAATATCACGTACATCATGTGGTCAGTGTGGCTTCTACTGATCGCCACTATGATTACGACGTCTGAGCGACACAAAACTTTTTGGAAGGCAGCCTTTTTCATAGCCATGCCGCTCAGTTTATATACACCTATGAGTATCTACTTGGTACTAGCAATCATGAGCGCTGGTTTACTTCACCCACACGTACGTTACGTACTCAAAAAAATGTCATGGCAACAGTTATTTACGTTTCTCTCAATTAGCACCGTCATCGCATTACCGCTTGGATACTTGGTTTTTACAAACCCCGAACTCATACTCGAATTAGTTGGCGCACCGGCAAGCTGGCCGCCAAACGTGCTTGAAAACCTCAAAATTATATTCCAGCAGTATTTCAACTTTATTCATCCGCAAAGTGGCAACCTAATGACGCCGGTCCTCGATCTTGGCTCGATGGCATTAATCGTACTCGGCATATGGCAATTATTTAAGATTCGTTATACGGCCAGAAGCTACACGCTAACAGCATGGATAATCGTTCTCATACCAATTCTTATCATCAATCCGACGCTCACTACCGTCATGTTTGTGCCGCTTCTTCTTCTCCTGGCAAACGGTTTGAGCTACTTGCTTCGTGCCTGGTACGAAATATTCCCACATAACCCCTATGCGCGCTTCGTGGGCGTTGTGCCTCTTACGATTTTAGTTGGAGGTTTAGTTACCTCTGGTTTATATCGTTACATAGACGGATACCGCTATGATCCAGAAACCGCCAACACGTTCAACCATGACTTAACGCTATACAACAGTCGTGTGCTAACCAAAAACGTTACAACGATAGTCGTCACTGCAGAACAGCAACCGTTCTTTGACGCCGTAGCCCGCTACAATCCACATAAAAACATCGTAGTTCTTACCAAAGTACCAAATAACACCACCGAGTTCGCTGCCACTCGTGCGGCACATACTAGTATTAAAAGCGTACCGACGCGCATCATTACTACCGACGACAGCCGAAATAGCGATCGGTTCTACATCTACAAAAAGTAGGAATTTTGCGGTATAATAGCCTCAACTGTAAAGGGAGATAAATTATGGCTTTTGACCAAATGAAGATGCTCAATGATTTGCGTAAAGCGCAAAAAGAACTGAAGAAGCAAAAGGTTGTTGTTGTTGCCGGCGGCGAAGACGACGATCCAGCTGTCGAGATAACTATCAACGGTGAACTGAAGGTTGAAAAAGTAAAAATCAACCCTGACTACGTTGACCTTAATGACATCGAAGAACTAGAAAACAACGTTGAAATCGCCATCCGCGATGGCATGCAAAAAGCTCAGGAAATCGCAGCAGCTAAGATGCAGCCGCTGATGGGAAGCCTAGGCAACCTCGGACTCTAGCCTATGAGCAGCTTGCTGCCCAAGGCCTTGACTGACGTCATAGAAGAACTCGGCCGCCTGCCGGGTGTTGGAGCGCGTACCGCGGAACGCTACGCGTACTATTTGCTTCGTGCCAAACCGACCGTCACCGACAAACTAGCAACTAGTTTAGAAAAGCTTCATAGTGGCGTGAAGTCATGCCCTGTCACATTTGCGCTCATCGATTCATCGCAGGATGTATCGCCACTCTATAGCGACAAGTCGCGCGACCGTACAACAATTGCAGTCGTCGAAGAACCACTCGACATTGTGGCGCTAGAGCGCACAGGGCAGTACCATGGCACCTACCACGTACTAGGCGGAGCAATTAGCCCGATCGACGGCATCGGCCCAGAACAACTACATATACCCGAGTTGATGGAACGTATCGTCAGTGACGAGGTACAGGAGATTATCATTGCCACCAACGCCAGTGTAGAGGGAGAATCAACCGCGCTATTTCTGCAACGACAGGTGCAAGAAGCTGGCATAGACGTGAAAATGTCTCGCTTAGCCCGCGGTATACCCGTAGGTATCGATTTGGAATACGCCGACCAGATCACACTCGGTCATGCACTCGAAGGTAGGCGAATACTTTAGAAATTAAAAACGGGAAGCGTGTAAACGCTTCCCGGGATGACATCGCCTAGATGTCACCGCAAGGTGCGAGGGTCTCTTTGTCGTATGTAGTAGATGAGCGCGCCCAATGCTACCACGAACGGTACGACCCATAGCGTGCTCGGCCACGTCGCATGGACGCCAGCGGCCACAAGGATACTTGTCGGTGCCAGCAGAATGGCCCACCACACGCAGTTGAACACGAAAACTGTAACCGTGTCGACTACTAGCATGGGCAAACGAACGAGAAACATAGAACGATAATTCTCGTTGAAAAAAAGAATTGCGCCCATTGCTGCAAGAACGAAAGCGATCACCAGCCCTACGATGACACTAGTAATCAGAGTATCGGCAGATATACCGAGCGCATATGTCCAGAAATCAAGCATAGTCCCATCCATTCGCTACAAGGAACTATCGATGGCGGATGCCACTGATGTCCGGATTATGGCACTGTAGCCACGAAAGGTCAAACAAAAAGGGCGGGGCGCGTTGTTAAACGCGCACCGCCCAGCCAGAGGCTATTACGAGTAGCCGAGAAAGTTACCCTCGGAATCGACAACCTCGTGCATACCGTGGTTACGGTAGTCCATTTGCTTGGTCGCTGCGGCCCTTTTGAGACGATTCTTCTCTCGAAGGGCGGCCATAGGCTTCATGACGACAGTTGCACCGCCGATTATGCCTGCAATGACAGTCCCGTCAAAGACGGCCCATCCGGCATCTGCCAGAGACAGCGAACCAGTGGAGGCGAATATACCTGCCATTATGAGCGCCGCGACAATCAGGATTGACCTGACGCTTACGAACATGATTTTTACCATATCTCCTCCTGAGATCAGGGCGTGCGAGTCAAAACGGATGTCATGACTATTGTATGCTACTATAATATTTTTATCGTAAAATGTCAATGAGCGTGTTATCTTGGCGCACCTCTGATACAATAGTCCTAATGTACGAACAAGCCACAAAACTAATAAACGACGCCCATAAAATCATCGTCATACAAGCCGAAAACCCAGACGGTGACAGTATAGGTAGCTCCGTCGCGCTCGAAGAAATTCTAGGCGATCTTGGCAAAGATGTCGTGCTTTATTGCCCGGTCGACATACCGAAGTACTTACGCTACATCAAAGGCTGGGATCGCGTTACTGCAAACTTCGACACAAATGCCGACTTGGCTATCATCGTAGATACGGCAGCCGACGTGCTCATCACCAAAGTACTAGAAACTCCCGGTGTACGACATTTTCTAGAAACACACCCGGTACTCGTCATCGATCATCATACGACTGAATCAAACTTATCGTTTGAGCACGCCATGCTGTCACAAGAGGCCGTCGCAACTAGCGAAGTTATCTATGGGCTAGCTAGTAGTAATAGCTGGCAAATCAATGCCCAAGCTGCCGAAAACATGATGATTGCCATTATGAGCGACAGTTTAGGCCTGACAACACAAAGCGTTACTGCCGCTACCTATGAAGTCTGTAGCAAACTCGCCGCACTCGGCGCGAAAAACTCCAACATAGAAGAACGGCGTCGTGAGTTTATGAAAAAGGCACCGGAAATCCTTGCCTACAAAGGCGAATTAATCGGTCGAATTGAATATTTCCTCGACGGCAAACTAGCTCTCGTGCATATACCATGGGGAGATATACAGAAATACAGCGACCAGTACAACCCAAGCGTGCTGGTGCTCGACGAAATGCGCCTCGTGGAGGGTGTCGAAGTAGGTGTGGCCATTAAAACATACCCCGACGGTAAACTAACGGGTAAACTACGGTCTAACATGCCTATATCAGAGACCATTGCCGGCTACTTCGGAGGCGGAGGCCACCAGTACGCAGCCGGGTTCCGCGTATATGAAGACTATGACAAAATAATAAAGGAACTAGTAGAAGCGACAGACAAGGCACTGAAAGATCATGACAATCAGACTGCATAATACGCTGACAAAAAACATAGACGAGCTACGTCCGCTTAGTGATAATCGCGTCACGATGTATAGTTGTGGCCCTACAGTCTACGACCACGTTCATATCGGCAATCTCAGCGCATTTATCACGGCTGACATCTTGCGGCGTGTCGTCGCATCTAACGGCATAGACGTCAAACATGTCATGAACTTCACCGATGTCGACGACAAAACAATTCGTCGCAGCCATGAAAAATATCCCGATTTCGACGCGATGGATGCACTGCGTAAACTGACTGCCGAATACAGCAAATTATTCCTACTAGACATGCAGGCTATTGGCAATAACATCGAAGCGCTAACGTTCATAAGAGCAGCAGACGACGAAACCATCGAAGGTATGCGCCAGCTTATCTCAGAGCTCCATGACAAAGGTTTTGCCTATATCGCAGATGATGGCGTGTATTTCAGCATCGATGCATACAAAAAATCCGGCAAAAAGTACGGACAACTTGTTGATATCACCGACGAAAGCACCGGCAGCGAACGTATCCAAAACGACGAATACGACAAAGAGTCGGCGCATGATTTCGCACTATGGAAAAAGCAAAAGGATGGTGAACCTGCCTGGGAATTTACACTCGACGGCACCGATCTTTTAGGACGGCCAGGGTGGCATATCGAATGCTCAGTCATGAGCCGTATGGAGCTGGGTCAACCATTCGACATCCACACCGGCGGCATTGACTTGGCGTTCCCGCACCACGAAAACGAAATCGCTCAAAGTACAGCCGGCCATGACGACCCGAACTATGCACAAGTTTTTGTTCACAACGAACATATATTAGTTGACGGTAAAAAGATGGCAAAAAGTGCCAACAACTTCTATACACTGAGCGACCTGAAAGAAAAAGGTGTTGATCCGCTCGCATTTCGTCTACTAGTGTTGCAGTCTCATTACAGAAAACCAACGAATTTCAGCTTAGAAAATGCCCAGGCTGCGCATAATCGTCTGCGACACTGGCGCACTGTCTCGGCACTGCGTCACCAGACTCACGAAATGCATAGCAACGGAGACAACCCGTCACTTGCAGTCATTGGTAAAATTCGTGAAGCATTAAACGATGACCTAAACACGCCTGAAGCGTTGCGAATCATTGACGAAGCTTTCTCGTACCTGGAAGCTCATAAACTAGAAAGTATCAGTCATAATTCGTTAGTACAGCTACTTGAAGCTATCGACGATATGCTTGGCCTACAACTACTTGAAACTACGGCTGATATTACGAATGAACAAAAACAGCTCATCATGGAACGCCAACGCGCTCGTGAAGCTAAAGACTGGGAAAGATCAGACCAAATTCGTGATGAACTTGCAAAGCAGGGGATAGTAATTCGCGACAGTGCTAGTGGCGCAATATGGGAATACGCATAAGCGTAAGCATTGACATTATATAAAAAAGGTGGTATATTGTATTCATCGTTATCCTACTACCGAAAGCAAAGGAGCTTAAGGTGACGACGCAACTACGCACATTCCTGGTGCAACTTATGGTGAAAATCCACATTCTCGAACCGCGTGAACCGCACTCGAAGAAAAAGACACTCATGGATTTTTACAAAGAAAATGATATGTGGACGGGATTTTCGCGAGTCGCACCCCACTAACCACATCGAACTTAAGTCCCGGTCACTACGACCGGGACTGTTCTTGTTTGGATATATTGCTTTTTTATTATTCTTATGTTATAATTATATAAAGTTCGTACATCGACAATTCAACCGAGAGAGGAACGATGGGCTACAACGACCCCTGCAGGCGTAAGGCAATCGCCGCAAGCATCGGCGAATACGAGGAAACCCCCGAAGAACTCAGCTGGAGCAGTAACAAGGTACAGCAAGCCTTCGAATCATACCAAGCTATAGAAGAGCGCGAAGCCTATGACGAGGCACGACGCATCTACGTCGGCCTGCGCCAGAGAGGTGAAACTCCCAGTGCGTGGTGGCGCAATCAGAATCAAAGCAGCTACTTCAGCCAGCAGGTTCATGACGCGCTATGCGACATCTGGGAAAGCAACCACATGGGTCCGACCTCCGAGTTGATGCGCTGATACGCGCCCACCTCGTAGAAAGTTGACACTCTCTGTGTCTTCGTCTCGGTGAAGTACGAACAAGCCCCGGTTTTACGACCGGGGCTGTTCATTTCTATGTGTTATCTTGGATCTTTTTGACAAGTAAGCCAGAATGCTTCTCACTCTCAGTGCGGTGTTTTTTGGCACGTTCCACATAAGCCTCTAGCAGCACTTTTATACATCCGGCAATCGGTATAGAGATGATACCGCCTGCAATACCAAACAAGTACAACCCGACCGTTACCGAGCCTAAAATGGCAAGCGCAGATAATTCGACTGTCTTTGATTGAATAGCTGGTGATATAAAGTTGTTTTCAATTTGCTGATAAATGACAAAATAGATTGCAAATACGAGTGATGCCGTAAGGTCGTTAAAAGCAAGTAATAAACAAATGAGTATACCGCCAATAGTCGCGCCAAACATAGGAATTAGCGAAAGAAGAAACGCGATAGCCGCAGTTGGTAGTGCCAAGTTGACCGGAACGTGAAAAATGAAGCTCATGACAAATACGGTTAATCCCGCAAAAAATGCGCCAATACCCGAAACCGCCAACTGACCGGTAACGTAGCCAGTTACGACATTATACATGCGAACTGCTAGCTTGCGATGAGCCTTCATACGATCTTGGTCGTTATATACACCCCACACGAGCTTTAGCCAATTTGGAGCTTCGACCAACATAAGGAACGACAATACGAGAACGAGGAACAAGCTGGTAAGGAAGCCGAACAACGAACCGACGCTATTGATAAGGTTAGAACCGATATGGGCAGCCCAGTCTGTAGCATTGTTGCGGATTGAATCGAGAGCTTGATTTACTTGAGTTTGCAGACCATAGTGCTCAACGATTTTATGAAGACCATGCCATTGAGTCTGAATCTGGTCTACTACTGACGGAAGCGATTCGACAACGCGTGCTGTTTGCTCAATGATTGGCGGTACGACAAATGATAGGAAAACACCGATCAGGCCAACGACGATAACATAGGCGATAGCTGTCCCGCCAACACGGCTTTTGCCTGGTAATTTGTTTGCCAGTGCAGTAACCGGCCGATTAAGTGCCAGTGCCAAAAAGAAAGCCGTACCAAGAATAATAAGCGCCTGACGAGCGATAATGATAGCTTCAACTACTAGCAAAAATGCAGCGATAACCAGCCAAAAACGGACAAATGTTTTAGTTTCGATCTCGATGCGTACTTTCATCGTTTTAAGTATATCTGATATAGAGTATTTTGAACAGATACAAACCTTATGCTTGAAAGGGGACACGACTTCTGCGATACTGGCGGCAATTGTCGTTTCTCGATCAGAAAGGTGAGACGATGAACGAACCTATTCGCATATTGTACTTAGATTCGATAGAAGCGGGTGATTACGTCACTATACACACAGGCGACGACAAGAAGTACGTTTTTATCAAAAATGACTCTCGACTCGAACTGCAGCTTGATGAATCGGATGTCCCGGACGAACTACATAATTGCATACGGTCAAACCGTAACGTGCAAGAGTTGTCATGCAGCCAAGACATCGAAATGAGCGACATGGTCGTCTACCTACTTCCAAGTAGCTCTCATGTAAGCGTAATTAAGGGCCTGGCATTATATCCGAAAGCATCATGCGCGGATTGGAATGATTTCCATAGTCGAAATTTTAATGCACCAAGAAGAGTAACTAAAATCGAGCACAGCAAACGCCAATAGCCTGTCGACGCGTCGAGCACCTTGAATGGAGCTCCGCATCGGCGGGCTCCTTTCATTTTTTCGAGTAGTAGTTACTCAGAAATTCGTTTTTGAAATCATAAAATGAATCATCGGCAATGCTAGCGCGGATGTCGTCAACCAAGCGCACGATGAAGCGTTCGTTGTGAATGGTAGCAAGGGTTTTTCCAAGTAATTCGCCGGTTTTAAACAAATGATGTAAATAAGCAGACGTGTAGTTTTGGCAGCTGTAACAATCGCAGTCTGCGTCAAACAGTGTAAAGTCACGAGCATACTGTGCGCGAGTGACGTTTACTCGACCGTGCCGTGTATATAATGCGCCGTTACGAGCAACACGAGCAGGCGACACACAGTCAAATGTGTCGGCGCCATTTTCGATGCATGCAAAAATATCGTCCGGCTCGCTAATGCCAAGCATGTGGCGCGGCTTGCCATCTGGTAACTCTTCGTTCATCCAGCGCACAATATCGCCGATATTTTCTTTACGCAACGCACCGCCTAGTCCGTAACCGTCGAAGTCCATGCCGCCCAAAAATTTAGCGCTACGGCGACGGAGGTTTTCGTAGTCGGCCCCCTGAATAACGCCAAACAGCGCTTGTGGCGGTCGATGTGAACGCTCATCGTTCAATCGTTTATGCTCATTTAAACTTCGCACAGCCCATGGGTGAGTGCGTTTGTCGAGTGATTCGATTTGATAATAATAATCGTGGTGCAACGTAGTGAGTTCGTCGAATGCAAACGTAATGTCGGCGCCTATTCCATGCTGGATCTGCATGGAAAGCTCTGGCGTGAATTTTTGCATTGAACCATCGAGGTGCGACTTAAATCGTACGCCGTCATCGTCGACCCATGCAAGTTTTTCTTTCTTTGATTTTGGTTCATCGACAGTTTCGCCAGACATGTCGATAACTTTTTTGAATCCCACTCCAAGACTCATAACCTGAAATCCGCCACTGTCGCTAAACGTCGGCTTGCTCCAATTCATGAATTTTTGCACACCGCCAGCTTCGTCGATGACACTATGACCAGGACGCAAAAACAGATGATATGCGTTGACTAACAGTGCCTGCGCGCCAGTTCCAGCTAGCTGCTCTGGCGTCAGGCCTTTCATGGCAGCCTGTGTACCCACGGGTATAAAAGCCGGCGTCTCTATCGTGCCGTGCGGCGTGGTGATCGTACCGGTCCGAGCCAAGGCGCCGTCCAGTCGATGATGAATCTCAAATTCGAGTGCTTTTGTCATTGCAGCTATTTTAACACAGTTAACAGAGGTAATAAATCTATTGTAAAAAGCACAAGCGGTATTGACCGCATGGAATTTAAAGGCGCATAATAACATGCAGTCATGCGGGTACTGGGAAACCTTTCCACTCGCAGACGTAGATGAACAATTACGTCGACATACACACTGGCTGCGAGAGTAGTACTTATACTGCTTGCCAAGCGTCCCTGCCGACGTCGTAACGCTATAGCGGCGATTATGCAGATCAAGCGGTAGATCTGTCAGCCAATATAGTTCCCCACCTAAATCCGCACGTTTTACAAACTATCCGAAGGGGGAATAAGGAAATGACAAAACTATTTAACATACCGGTTACCATACTAAGTATGGGCTTCGGTCGCGATCTACGCGCTATCCCGCGCCGCATGGAATTTGAAGGCAGAGCAGTTGACTTCGTCGACAACGGCTTATGCACGACAGTTCGCCGTGGTAATCAAATCGCCCAGATACTGGCACTAAGTGACGGTTTGCAGACCTTCCACCTGCGAAGCGACAATCATGGTGGCAGCTGGACATTGGTTGGTATAAACTAAATGGTCCTCGATACCTTCCCGAAACAGACATACAATCGTCTGCAAAGGGGAGGTTTTGAGTTTAAAAATAAGATAATTTTCACTCACTATTAGTATTAAATAGTTTACTCAAATTACGTTAGCGTTTGCCAAATAACACTATCTAATGTATAGTAAACTTTATGAAAACGGCGAGTGAAACAATCGGATGTATCGACAGCGCAACAAGTGTCTTAGGCAACAAATGGACACCTAAATTATTGCGTTATTTTCTGAATGAAGAAGCTGTCCGATTCTGCCAAATACAGGAGTTAGTGGGTGGTATAAACCCCCGCACACTGTGTGCCCGGCTAGACGAACTTGAAGCTTCTGAAATCATAGTAAAAGAAACTGCCGGCGAAGGAAGCCGCTGCGTTTATCGACTCACAAAAAAAGGTCGCGATCTTATGCCAGTGCTACAGTCCATGCAGGCCTGGAGTAAGAAATATCCGTCGCTTCAGATTGACTGAAATTAAGCTGACTGTCAGTAAAGGGGTATATAATAATAGTATGAGGATATTAGTTGTTGAAGATGAGCATAAGATCGCACGCGCAGTGGCGCGAGCTCTCGAACAAGAGAACTATGCGGTCGACGTAGCATATGATGGTGACGAAGGTTATGCCATGGCTACAACCGAGCCGTATGACTTGGCGATTATTGATCGTATGATTCCCGGCGAATACAATGGACTCGACATAGTAAAGGCCATGCGCGAAGAAAAAATTCATACGCCCGTATTACTTTTGACGGCCCTAGGCACAACCGCTGACAAAACAAAGGGCTTAGATAGTGGTGCCGATGATTATCTAGTTAAGCCATTCGCACTTGCCGAACTGTTAGCTCGCGTACGCGCACTTTTACGTCGCCCCGCCGAACAAAAAGGTACCGTACTAAAAGCAGATGACCTAGAGCTCGACACTACGACATTTCGCGTCACACGAGGCGGCAAAGAAATACACCTGACGAGCAAAGAATTTGCTCTACTCGAATTTTTGCTACGTAACCAAGGCCGCCCGTCAAACAAAGAGACAATCGTAGCTCATGTGTGGGATTACGATGCTGACATACTGCTAAATACTGTCGAAGTTTACATCAAATACTTACGTGCCAAAGTTGACGAGCCTTTTGATAAGCAATTAATTAAAACTGTTCGTGGATTTGGCTACAAAATCGACGCGTAGAATTTATTAAGAATTCTATCAGCTCTCTATAGTAGTCTAGGTATATGAAAACAATCACAGAATTTAAGCAGGGTCTATAAGACATGTTTCATTCGGCTGTATTACGCCTAACTGGCTGGTTTATGCTCTTGTTAATGAGCATCAGCCTATTGTTTAGTCTTGCCATATACCAAGGCGCAACAGATGAGATTGGTAACCGACTGTCACAGTTTCAAGACAGCCTAGAATCACCCGATCCGAATATTTTCTTGCCGCCAAATCATCGGCTATATTCTGCATTTCGCGACAATCAGCAAGACAAAGCTAGTCGAAATATCTTGGTGATGCTTCTGTATGTCAATCTTTTAATCTTTTTTTGCGGTGGAGCATTAAGCTATGTACTGGCTCGTCGCACACTTCGCAACATCGAAGAGTCGCACGACGCACAATCGCGTTTTACCAGCGACGCTAGTCATGAACTACGCACACCACTAGCCGCCATGAAAACCGAACTTGAGGTTGCTTTGCGCGACACGAAGTTGACCAAGGATGATATGCGTGAGTTACTGACTAGCAACTTAGAGGAAGTTAACAAATTAACTTCACTATCAAAAACTCTGCTACAACTGTCGAGGCTCGATCATGCAAACCTTGAACTCGAAAACGTTAATCTAGGAAACGTCGCCACGGAAGTTGCGCAACGCTACGATAAAAACGCCAAGCGCATTAATCTAAAACTTCCGAATGAGCCCGTGATCATAAGGGCGAATACCGCAACAATAGAGGAACTCTTAACCATCCTAGTAGACAATGCCTTAAAATACAGCCCGCAAGATTCACGAATCAAAGCAACGCTTGCATATGACGCAAGATCAGCAAGCTTTTCTATAACTAATAAAGGCGACGGCATACCGAGCGACAAATTACCTCACATATTCGAACGCTTCTATAGGGCTAACGAGTCGCACAGTGGCGGCGGTTCCGGCCTAGGTCTATCGCTTGCCAAGGAAATAGTTGAGATATACAAAGGCGAGCTATCGGTCAGTAGCAAGCCAAAATCAAACACTACGTTCACGGTTACTCTGCCACTTTCACGTAAACACCAAGCTTAATATCAGTAAACATATATATAGTCGATTTGTAAGGTTATTAATACAGGAGCAATAGTATATGTTAAGCACCATTACGCTCGGCATCCGTAACGCTCGCAAGTAAACCTTCGCCCGTTCCAGCAAACGAACCGATAGGCAATTTTGGCAGCGAAATTTGCAAAACGATATTTAAATTACTACACGATTTTTCACGAAGTTTCGACTCGACAATTATCGTCGTAATCCACAATTTAGAGATAGCAGGCAAGACGAATCGCACCTATCAACTTCGAGACGGAAAACTAGTCGAACATAAAAAATAGTATTTGTAAAATATCTCACTGTTTTTTAAGCGCACTACGGCATACTGGGGACATAACCGACGCCAAAGTCGGACAAAAAAATTCGAAATGAATAATTAATGAGGAGGCATCATGGACACGAATAAGACTACATACCTCAGCAAAAAAGGTATGAAAGATCTAAAAAAAGCAGTCGAGCAACTCGAACGGGATCGTCGACAAACGATCTTGGAACTGCACGAACAAGACAAGACAGATGGTCACGAGGAGCGGCTTGCCCGTATAGAAAAACTAGCAAAACTAGACTCAATTGAACAAGACCTTATCGAAAAGCAGACGCTTCTCGCTACGGCAAAACCATACCCACACCGCAAAGACAGCCATGTCGACATCGGCTCAGTCGTCGAGCTTATCAATGCCAGCGGTAGACGATTTATTTACACGATCGTTGACAGCATTGAAGCAGACCCTAGCGATGGTCGCATCAGCGCCGCAAGTCCGCTTGGCCAAAGCCTGATGGGTAAATCAATCACCGACACCGTAAACTGGGGTGACGCAAAAAAGAACAAGCTTCAACTAGTTCGCATATCTTAATCGTAACGTAAAATCTATCCCCAGAAACAACCCCTTATCATAGGGGTTGTTTCATATTTCTACGCCGGCTATTGCCAATACGCTTATGCAGGACTATAGTGAAACCACCTAGGGGGATCGCATGAGTGAGTACAACAAGCGTGTAGAACCGAATATATACGAAACTATAGCCCCGGAAATGCGTTTTATTAATATCGCTACTATTATCCTGGAGAAAATCGGCGAGTCACCACCCGAAAGCGGCGGATCGGTCAAATTCGCCAGGTGGCCGAACAGTCTAACGGGCGACCATTACAAACTCCAAGCGGCTGCCCAAATTGGCATGTGGGGCGAGTCAAGAATTCTATTTATGCTGGATCATTTCTCTCCTGAACTGCCTTCAAACGTACCAAAGAATCGTTATTACGCACACACAGATGGCGAGAGTATGGGTTCGATAAAAATTACCGACGGAAAAAACAAAGAAAAGGTACTGAACGACACCGAAAGGCGAGAAGCCATACGGTTTATCCTTAACGCTTTGACGGACGCCGCACCGGAAGATGCCGCCAAGATTTTAAAAAATACTTTTGAAAATCGATTCGAAGGACTCGCGGGAGACTACGTGCTCAGCGAGCTAGCCCTACAAAAGCCAACGCCTCAAATTGACGAGGCATTGATAAACACGGCATATACAAACCACGAAAACCATATCGACGAAGTTAAAAAAGATGAATTAAAAAAGGCAAAGAAGCGCAAAAGAAGCGTTCTGGACTCGCACACTAAATTGCCCCAGCCAGCATACTACGAATCTGTAGAAGAAGCCGCCGCCGAGAGCCGGCGTGGCCCGACCAACAAGAACGCGTACGCACCTGTAGATGTACTTGCTGCTACAAAGCGCGCCGTTCAGGAAATGAAAGGGAAGTGGCAGCACACTATTTCATCAAACCCAGATTATCCTACAGCTTAATCAGAGGAATAACCATTCTGCGCCACTTTTGTTATACTTATGTTAATGGGTATAAGTTATCGTCAAAAAGGCTTTACAATCGTTGAACTGCTTATTGTCATCGTAGTCATCGGTATACTTGCTGCGATAGTAGTGGTCGCATATAACGGCGTTACGACCCACGCGGCGGACGCCAAAAGGTCAGATGAACTTACAAGCCTGGTAAAAGTACTTGAAATTTATCATGCAGAACACGGGGCGTACCCACTATGCGGCGCAACTGGGCCAGATACCACACACGCTCTGACGTCAGGCACAGTTAGCTCGTGTTTGGCGGACGATTTAGTACCTACATATATAAGTACAATGCCTGCCGATCCAGTTGATTCCGGCTCAAATATATATTATTACGCTGCCGGCTACCAAAAGACAGGAACTACGACCTTCGTTGGTAATAACACGGACAACTTTATACTTGGCAACAAACAAGCCACGTCGACAGGCCCGTATTATAGCGGCTGGGGGAAGAGTGACCTGACGCTACTCCTAGGCTCATAGGAACCGTATTTTTACTAAAAATTAGCAAATCCTATATAAATTATTCGTCGGAACCCCCGTTATAGGGTATAATAGTACGGCACCGATGGGGTGTCGCCAAGTGGTAAGGCACCAGTTTTTGGTACTGGCATTCGGGGGTTCGAATCCCTCCACCCCAGCCATGAAAAAAGTCCAAGGTCTTTAGGCCTCGGACTTTTTTCTATGGTGGGCCGTCAGGACTCGAACCCCCGCTTTTGCCCTGGCAAAAGACGGAGGGTTCGGCGCAGTGAACGAAGCGAAAGGAAAGCTCGAAGTATTTTCCGTCTTTTATCTCACTGTCTGCCGAAGGCATAGCACATATTATAGAAACTACCTGGATTGTCTATCTATAAGGAGACCGGGAGATGCATAAACAATTTGCGTCAATAGCTGCCGCAATCGGCATTATGGGTATCGGTCTGTCGTTGATATCACCGACATTAGCACATGCCGATGACGTGTTCGCAATATGTCCCGACGGGCATTCGGGCATCGCAACTACAGTTACGTCATGTCCTTTCGCAATGAACGTAAGACGAGCATACCTTACTCAATATGGTCCAATCGTCGTCGCGTATAGTCCAGTCACGGGCTTGACATACAACATGCAGTGTCAGTCTGGATTTATTGCAACCCTTAACAACGGTCTGACGCGAGACTCTGTCCGCTGCGTCGGTGGAAACAACGCCGTCGTCATTTTATTTTGAGATGACTGCATCGGACCACTCCGTGCTTCGTTCCCATTGGAGCAAGCACGGAGTTTTCAAATCCGTATACAATAAATTACTCGGGATACACGCATTGAATCTATCGTGAAAGATCGAATTTCTTCAGCTTCTTTTCACTCTTCGTATCGTTTCCTTGCTGAAGTTTGAGCAGCTCTGCATATATACCACCACTACTTGCTAAATCTTGTGGCGATCCTGTTTCCTTTACAGCACCACCCTGCAGGGTAACTATCTTGTCGACATTTTGTATGGTCGAAAGTCGGTGCGCGATGATCAGTGTCGAACGACCTTTCATAAGTCTCTTTAGACCCTCTTGTACCATCTGCTCGCTTTTGCTGTCGAGGCTACTGGTAGCTTCGTCTAGTATCAAAATCGGTGCATCTTTAAGAAAAGCTCTGGCTATAGCAATTCGTTGCTTTTGGCCGCCACTTAACTTTAGGCCGCGTTCTCCGATTTCGGTATCGTAGCCCTTTTCCAGTTTACTTATAAACTCATCGGCGTTGGCTGATTTTGCCGCGTCGATAACATCTTGGTCGCTAGCCTGTGGGTTGGAGTAGGCTATGTTTTCACGAATTGTTCCGCTGAACAGCGCCGCGTCCTGAAATACAACTCCGATAGCTTTGCGAAGGCTGGATTGGCTGACCTGATTTATATTTTGCCCATCGATCAGTATTGAGCCGCCTTGCGGTTCGTACAGGCGCAACAGTAGGCTAGTAATCGTCGTTTTGCCTTCGCCACTTTCGCCAACTAAGGCCACTTTGGTATCAGGTTCTATACTGAAATTGAGGCCAGACAATACCGGCGACTTGTCATAGGAAAAACTAACATCGTCAAATTCGATTAATGCTTGTTTTACAGTAAGCTTCGTGGCGTCGGGCTTGTCGGTGATTTCCGCTTCTAAATCCATAACCTCGAAATAATCTTTGGTATTTGATACTGCGCGCTGAGATTGATCAACCAAAAAACTAATGGAGAAAATAGGCACTCGAATGAGCATCGCATATTGAATCAATAGGACCATCGTGCCGATTGTATAGTGACCATTCGCCGTTTCGACAAAAATATACACAAAGACGCCAAGAAAAATAATGTTAAGCACCAGTCGTCTGTATATGTCTTGTCGATGCCAAAACAGACTTTGAGGACTCGTTGTTTTTACAATCTTGTCAAAACGTTTGCGAAAAAAGGCTATTTCGGCAAGTTCTCGAACAAAGCTTTTCACCACTCGTACTTGACCGATAGCTTCATTAAACCTACCGCTAGCTATGTCGTTTTGTTCGTTAATTTCAGTCTGGTAATTTTGCCACTTCTTGCTTGATTTTGCGGTAAACAATATAAAAATCGGGTAGAGCGTAAACAACATTAACGCTACTGGCCACGAATAGTAGGCGACGACGATGAGTGAAAAAACTGTGCCAAAAATAAACTGTAAAAAGTTGTTGCTCATCATCTGCATGAAGTTACTTATTTGACTGATGCCGCGACTCATGCGATTTATAATCTTCCCAGTTAATTCCGTGTCGAAATAACTTTGTGGCAATTCAAGCAAGTGTTCGTAGTAGCGTATACTGAAGTACCTTTGAAGCTTTGCCGACATCATGTCGCCAAGGTAACCACTAACATTGCTTAGTAGCGTCTGCGCTACGTCTGTCACGAATATAAGGATTGCGAAAATCGCCACCAACTCCACGTTAGTGTGACCATGGCCAAGACCGCGGGTGATTTCGTCGATGGCTCCCTTCGTAAACAAAGGCTGAAGCTGGCTTATGATAGCTAGAACAATTGTGAACAATGATATGCCGACATAATATCGCCATAGCGAACGGCTAAATCGAATAATGCGTACAATTTCTTTCATTATATTAACTATATCGCACTTGAGTCTAAATAAATCCCGGGGACCTACAAAATGAACATATTATTAGTAGATAAGCATAAAATATGACGTAAACTGCGAAGATATGAGGGCTTGACCTTCTTATTTTTTTCGACCATACTGCATATGCTAGACAATCCCTAGACTTCAGTGTAGAATCGCGTTTCGGAAAGCTGAATAATTTAATCAGCATTAAGTCTTATGAAAGGCCGCGTAATCGGTATGAAAGACACTCGATCCCCCAGGGGGCAATCTAAAAATAAAAAAGTGCAAAAAAAGTCGAAGCTACCGTTACACCTAACTCTCGTTATCGGTGCCATAGGTGTTGTATATGGCGACATCGGTACGTCACCACTCTATGCAGTAAATACGGTATTTTTTGGCATGGGAAACACTGCCGCAACTCACAACAATATCCTCGGCGTGATCAGCTTGATGTTCTGGCTACTAACGACGGTCGTTGCATATAAATACATCTTTTTCGTCCTACGCGCCAACTACCAAGGAGAAGGCGGCGTTTTTGCGCTTCATGAACTTATAGCCAAAATTAGAAAAAAGGGCACTCCTATACTGCTCCTGTTACTCGTTTTTGCCGCAGCGCTGCTACTCGGCGACGGGGTAATTACACCTGCGATTTCGGTGCTCTCGGCTGTAGAAGGTTTAAATATAGCTACAGACGTGTTCGAACCATTTATCATACCAATTACACTGGCAATCCTAGCCAGTCTTTTTATGATCCAGCGAAAAGGGACCGCCAAAGTAGGCATGCTTTTTGGTCCGATAGTTGTTTTATGGTTTGTAATCATCGGCAGCCTAGGCCTGACTCAAATCATAAAAACGCCCGACATACTATGGGCCCTCAATCCTTTACATGCAGTCATGTTTGCTGAGCGCGTCGGCCTGTTTCCGTTCCTAGAAGCCATGGGCGCGGTAATGCTAGTCGTCACCGGCGCAGAAGCCTTGTATGCCGACCTAGGGCACTTTGGCAAACGTCCCATACGACAAGGCTGGTTTTACTTGGCGTATTGGGCACTAGTGCTGAATTATCTTGGGCAGGGAGCTTATCTACTTAGCGGACAGACGGTATACAACAATAACATTTTCTTTAGCATGGTACCTCATGTTGCATTATCGGCAGCACAATCTGCTCAATTGCCGTACTGGTTGGCAGAGCTCATCTTACATGCGCCGCTCTACGGTATGGTGGCACTGGCTACGGCAGCTACGATTATCGCCAGTCAGGCTTTGATTACAGGAGCCTTTTCGTTAGCTTCGCAGGCAATAGCATTGGAACGAGCACCTCGCTTAAACATCATTCATACAAGCCCGCACCATGCTGGTCAGATATACATACCCGTGATCAACTGGTTGCTGCTTTTCGGCTGCGTCACCATGGTGCTCATTTTTAAGAGTAGTGGAAATCTTGCCTCAGCATATGGACTGACCGTTGCCGGCGTAATGGTTTGCACGACTTTAGCCATGTTTCAAGTTGCTCGATTTCACTGGAACTGGCGCAGATATAAAGCTTTGTTAGTATTTGGTAGTTTTCTTTTGATCGACATCACTATCTTCAGCGCCAGCACACTCAAATTCCTCACTGGCGGCTATGTCCCAGTTATTATCGCTGTCTCCCTCTTTACGCTCATTACTTTCTGGCACTGGGGACGTACATTTATGCACGGTGCACATACCGGCTACATTTCTTATGCCTCACAGAAAGACATACGCTGGCTGGCAGACGTCAAAAAACGCCTGGCTGTCGGACGCGAACTGACCGATCGTCCGCGCCGTTTAGTCGAAATAGATCGGTCAATTGTGTTTCTGGTCTCCAAACCCGTGAACTCTCTCGACAGCACCGTTCCTGTCCTCTTACGTATATTCATGAAGAGGAACGGAGGACTACCACGTCATATTGTCTTGCTAAACATAAAGCAAGAAAAGCAACCATTTATCAATCAAAACAAGCGAATAAGGGTGACAGACTTCGGAGAGAATATCTATGGGGTCGAGGCATTATTCGGGTTTATGCAAAATCCTGACGGGATTAGTATATTAAGAGATCTAAAAAAGAATCACTTGATGGGCCCTGAACTACACCGCTGCATCGTCGAGGCTTCCGAAGAAGAGATTTTCATAGGACCGAATGCCCGATTCGTAGACAAGACACGCATTCATATATACAAAATGTTCGAAGCTATCACTCAACCGGCGTATCACTATTTCAAATTCGACACCAAACCAGGACTTTCAAAAACTGTCATACCAATACTACTAGGTAAAAACGGGTGGAGAATTGATATTCCCGAGTACGCGCTCGAAGAAGACGAAGAACGGATCGATCCTGACACTAGAGAAGAAACAGACCTGCGGTACGGCCGCTTTGCCGGATAAACCACTAACTTGTCTGTGCACAAATAAGATCTGCGGTTGCCAATAGTAAAACGGGGTCGTATACTGCGGGTACAAGGTATTCACAAGAATGAATGGCGAAGTACCATATCAGGCGCACGAATACGGTAACGGCGATAACGAAGAAGTTGTTGCACTCGTAGCTGGTTTTAATGGGCCGTTGACCGATCTGGAGCAGGCCGCAATTGATATAGTACACACCGGCCGCGACGCAGTCGTCTACACATATGACAAACGTATACTTCTAGCCGGTCAAAGTAATCTTCTTCCAGAATTTATTGAAACTCTACACGAAGATTTCACCACGCGCACAGCGGAATATTCACGGCATCGCTACGGCGGCGTAAGCCTAGGCGGCGCGATTGCTATAGGCATGCAAAAAAAGGACGAACATCCGGAGCATGGACTTTACGCGGCCACCGGAATCAATGCTGCCGAGCTAGTTATGAGGCACCACTTGTTTCGCGCCTTAATCATGGCAACGCACTGTATTGATATTCGAAAAATGTTCGAAAAAAACGGTCATACGTTAGGTGATTTAAAGGAGCGATGGCAACACATCCAAATGCCGCCCGAGACGTCGTTCACCGTCGTGCTTGGCGGCATGGACTATATAGTACAGCAGCGAAAAATGATTCGTGAATTGAAATCGTGGCAAGAGAAAAATGATAAAGTACGAATTATCCGCAAGCCCTGGCTCGGTCACAACGGCACTATCAAATGGTTCAACAACAACGCCGCCACCTTGCTCGAACCCAAACTAACAGATTCATAAATCGATACATTTAAAATACCGGACTAGACTAATCACTGGCGTGTGGGTACAATGCAACTAACTCATGTCCGTGGAAAAATACCCAAGACCGACATTTACCGAAGATGACCTGCCGCTCAACGACCAGCAGCTCAGCGAGCGTGAAACCTGGATGATGGAAGTCGGCAACTGGCGCGAAGACCATTCGATTCCTTCTGTTGGTGAACATTACCGCTACATGTGGAAATGGGATTCACTCAAAGCAGCAGTGATCAACGCGAGACGTAACGATCCTAGTAGGGCCGCGACAGAACTTATAACACTGGAGCGTTATCGCGACACCTTGACTGGATTTATGCCGAATAAAATTTTTGCTACTGCAAAACATAAAACATGGCGCGATTATCCTGAAGCGTGGAATTTTAACAACAACAAGATCGGTACAAGCTACTCTCAGCCGCCAATTGAAGCATGGGCCGCCATAGAAACATACAAAAGTTTTGTCAGGGTGGATCAAAAAGACAATGGGCTGAAGTTTCTGCAGTCAATTTATGGCTATATTGACGAAAACAATCATACCGGCCTTCAAGGCGAACATGCGTATTTTATCGACCATAGACAAAACAGCTCAAATGATAGACTTATCGGAATCGTCCACCCGAACGAAACCGGTCGTGATAGCGACGAGGCAAACAAGCCGTGGCTGACACGAAATAAAAACCTAGGCAAAAGCGCACTACACGAATGGCTACATATGCAAAAACTTGGCTGGGACCTAGGCAGACTAGGCCGTGATCCTCGAAAACATAGAGTAGACTGGATACCCAAACAAGTACGGCAAAAGTATTGGGTTAATGACGTAATGTTTAATGCTATGCACGCGAATAATATGCGCTACCTTGCAGACATTGCAGACATACTCTCTGTACATCAGCCCACGAAATGGAGCAGAGAACAATATGCTTTAGACAGCGAGAAGTATCGCCTCATCGCAAATGAAGTCGAACATGAAATATTAAATCGTATGTGGGACGACAGAAAAGAGTTTTTTTACAATTTGGATGAAAACGGAAATCAAATACATGTTCCATCAATCACGGGTCTTTTTCCTTTATTGTTAGAAAATATTTCCGACGACCACATTGCTGCTTTGCTCGATAAACTTGAAGATTCAGAATGGTTCGCGTCGCCATACCCCATTCCAACTCATGCTGTGTGCAGCGAATTTTATGACCCGGATCCTGAGAAATTTAAGGGGACATTCACGCCTCAGTGGAGCGGGCCAGTATGGCTGGACACAAACCACCTCATTGTCGAAGAAGGGCTCGTGCCAAGGATTGAAATTCTCGCCGACCCTGGTCGTACTCACGCCAGCCATTTGCTTGCAAAACGTGCGCTTGAAACTGCGGGTATTATCAAAAACAAAACGAAAGAATTACTTGCGAATAATCTAAAATCTATGGAATATTATTCGTCGGTCACAGGAAAGGGCCAAAGGGTAACAGACTTCATGTGGTCAAACATAGGTCTTCATTTTGAAAAATATGATGCCATAAACGAAGAGCCTGAGGAAACATAGTGAAATCAATTAACTACAGTATAAACGTGTCCGTTTTGTTATACTGATTAGATAATCACAAGGAACTAACGTGCGCTTTATATTTTACGGAATCATCATCACGATCGTATCGACACTCATACTGCATCATGTTTTTGGCGTAGGCAAGCCAAAAGACGATCAAGACGACAGCAAAGACTAGAAGTAAGTTTAACTATAAACTACATAAATGTGACGCACGACACTATCTATTTTTTCGTGCTAGAATTTACAGTCACGTATATTTGCTTTGCTATAAAATGTATAGTAATATGAAAATATACATATAATTCTTAGTTCGGAGGGAAACATGAAGGCAGCGCAAATTAATGACTATGGCGACTCGTCATCAATCCAGATAAATGAAGCTGAAAAACCCACGGTTACAGACGACAAAGTGCTTGTTGAAGTTGGTGCTGCTGGCCTGAATCCATTTGATCTAGCCGTTTTAGCCGGCTTCGCAAAGTCTATGGCGCCACTTGTTTTTCCTGCAACGCTTGGCCAAGATTTCGCCGGCACCATCGTTGAAGTAGGTGCTAATGTTAGTAACTTCGCAATAGGAGATCGTGTATACGGTACAGCCAACGCCATGTTCGGAGGAAGCGGTGCATTCGCCGAATTTACCCTAGCCGACGTGTCAAATATCGCTCACACACCCGACGAACTTAGCGATGTCGAAGCAGCGTCACTTCCGACGGCAGGAATCAGCGCGCTACAAGCAATCGACACGATGAATGTGCAAAACGGCAACAATGTATTTATAAATGGCGGTTCAGGTGGCGTCGGATCAATCGCAATAGAAATTGCAAAATCCCGTGGAGCCCACGTAGCAACGACAGTCTCAGGTGTTAATATTGATTACACAAAGTCACTTGGCGCCGATGAAGTAATAGATTATAAAACTGTGCTGTATTCAGATGTTATCCATGATTACGACTCACTTTTAAATAACGTGCGCAGCAACGATAATGACAAGCTTTTGAGAACATTGAAAAAAGGCGGAGTCGCCGTTTCACTCGTCGGACCATTTGACGAGGACTTGGCAAAAAAACTCGGCGTAGCTACATCAGCTCAAATGACACACATAAACAACGAGTCATTGACTAAGCTGGCGCAGCTGATAGATCAAGGCGTTGTCCATGCAACAATCGACAGAACTTTGTCGCTCAATCAAATCAAAGATGCCTACGACGCACTCGCAAACGAATCGATCAGAGGAAAAATCGTTATTTCCATACGATAATTTCGTATGTTGAATATTTCACCGTAATACCTCCTTAGAATTGCTACGCTACAAAGTAGAGGTGTACCTTTGATGTGTCATAAAAATCATCAGGGTACATAGTACTTTTCCAAACTACAGCACGACAACACGCAATCAGAAAGGTATCTTGATGCGCTTCCGGAAAAACACGGAAACGACCATATCGGGACCAGTATTCTACGATGCCAAAGGCAAACGCTGGCATCGTGTCATGGAAAGCTTGCTTATCATGACCATTGTCATAGCAGCAGCGACATACTGGGCTGCGCCCCAGGCATTAGCGCCCCTTTGGAAGGAGTCGCTACATCAGGGCAACGGATTTCCGCGACAGCTCGCACATTCGTCAGAGCTAAAAAATATTCCCATACTCGGAACAGGCGACGGTGAAGTCTTGACTCGTATCGTTCGAGTCGAAAAGGATGGCGATACAGTCAACCTCATCGACCCCTTTACTGGCAACGTTTTGCGAACGGCACAACCTGGAGAAGATGAAGAAATCGGCAATAGTAAATACGCCCTTGACCACTTCGGGCAACCCGCAGACCATCAACTAATGCTGACGTTCGACGACGGACCCAGCGCCCGTTACACACCGGAAATACTGGATGTACTCGCCAAAGAGCACGTGCCAGCAACATTCTTTATGGTTGGAGCCAACATTGCAAAGAATCTGGACGTATTCAAGCGTGTCATCCGAGAAGGTCATATGGCGGGCAACCACACACTGTTTCATATTGATTTCGACAAGCACTCGGATATCCGAAATCGTGAGGAGCTAATTGCTACCGATCGCATAATGCGAGCGGGCGCAAACTACTCGTCACGGCTATTTCGTATGCCTTATGGAGATCCGGATAAAAATGCATTAGCAATGCTCCAGTCTCAACAACTAGGCTACATTCATGTCGACTTCGATCTTGATACGAAGGACTGGTCATATCCGCCTGGAGCAGACATTCCTGTTCCGCCGCTAGACGGCAAAGGGCATGTCGTTCTAATGCATGATGGCGGCGGAGACCGATCGTCGACTGCCATTTTGCTTGAAAAATTCATCCAGGAAGCGAAGCGACAAGGTTACACCTTTAGCACGATTGCGCCGCTATTGCCCGAGGGATATGTCCCTACTCACGGAGTAGCGCCGACTACTGCCGACCAAACAACACTACGAACGGTTCAGGTGTTTTGGGTCATTCCTAACAAAATGCTCGGATGGCTATTTTGGTTCGGAGTAGGGTCGCTGTCTATCATGTCAGTGCTTTATCTGACACTAGCGCTCGCCAACAACCGTCGTCAGCACAAACGTAATTGGGTTAAAACACTCGACCATCATATGCCACATGTTAGTGTCGTCATGGCAGCATACAACGAAGAGAAGGTGATACGAAAAACCCTTAATACGCTACGCGCTAGCAACTACCCGCAGTCCAAGCTTGAGGTAGTTGTCGTCAATGACGGCTCAAAGGACGGCACTCAAAAAGTGCTCGATGATTATGCGAGAAAATGGCCACAGCTTAAAGTGGTTCATCAGCCAAACGCTGGCAAGTCGTTTGCCATAAATAATGGCATATCACATGCGAGGCCAGAGTCGAAAATCATCGTGACTCTCGATGCAGATACGTTGTTTGAACCGCAAACAATCCGTCTGTTGGTGCGACACTTCGTCAAGAAAAGTCACCGTCAGGATTCTAAGCCAGTTGGCGCGGTCGCAGGCCACGTGAAAGTCGGTAATCGTCGTAATATCATTACAGCATGGCAAAGCCTGGAATACATTTCAGGAATTTGCGTGACACGATTAGCGGAAGGAGCTATGGGTGCAATTGCTATAGTCCCCGGCGCATGTTCCGCCTGGAGCCGTCGCGCGTTAGAGCAAATCGGTGGGTTGTCAGAAGATACGTTAGCCGAAGATGCTGATGCAACTCTTCAACTACATCAGCTTGGGTACAGCGTGCTCCAAGAAAACACTGCCGTTGCTTACACTGAAGCGCCGGAATCAATCCGCACTCTGGCGAAGCAACGGTTGCGTTGGACTTACGGCAACGTCCAAGTACTTTGGAAGCATCGTTCGATGTTGATGCGACCAAAGTATGGGATGCTCGGGATGATTGCGCTACCATATGCGCTATTGTCTTTGATCGTTCCACTAATCTTCCTACCGTCGACGGTCATCGCAGCTGTCATCGGCTTGGCAAACGGTAACTGGCATAGCGTCGTGCTGTTCGCGGTATTTGTAATGACACTCCATATGGTCATATCGATTGTTGCGATAGTAGTAGCTCGAGAGCGAGCATGGCATCTACTAATCGTACCGATCTATCGACTTATCTATGAGCCACTAAGAGCATACCTTTTGTACGCATCCTTATTACGGATACTACGAGGTACAGCTGCCAAGTGGAACAAGCTGGAGCGTCTTAACAGTGCCGCACTACAATCCCGCAGTAAGCTACCAGTAGCATCATAACCTGCGGGCGGGGCTTGCATGGCTAAAACCATGTAAGCCCCTTTTTCTATGCAAATAAAACGACAAGGGTGTATTATAGCCTCAATGACCGAGGCGTTATCAATTTCCGTAGACATAGACTCTAAAGAAAACAACAGGTCATTCGATGTGCTCGAGACTTTATGTAATCCTGAGTTTGTTCAAGCATGGATTGACGCTGAAAAACATCTCAACGCCTTGTCGGCAAACAAGTCGGAACGACTAGATCAGCACCTTGACGAATACAAATTAAAACTAAATCAGCTGCTCGAAGCCGATGAACTTATCTACCATCCGGCCGTCGCAACAGGTGCAGCGTATGCCATCGGCAAGAGCGGCTTAGACAAGTTTTATTTACACGACAAGATTACCCTCGACAACGTAGCATTACGGTACGGCGGTATCGATTTTGCCCCCATCCAGAACAGAAATGAAATTAAATATTGTGCCGCTTTTCAATTACTGCCGCTCAGTCAGTCAAATGATACGCACCATTATTGCGCGCCAATCGAAGACATTACCAAGCTTGAATTGCCAGACCATCAAGTCCCAGATTTCAACCCGAATCAAATACAGAATGTTCTCAGAAATATATTGAATGACAGCAAACATTTTCGAGAAGATGAATCATTCAAGGCGAAAACACGAATGGAAAGAATGGTAGAAATCGAGGAAATGGCAATGAGATATACTGATGAACTGTCCTCCTTTATAAATCAGTACGTGCCTCTCTTGATAGATACAGACCGCTACGCCACATACAGCCCGGCTCTATCAAAAAAAGCCGACAATCGTACGCAACAAAATAAAGACCCACGAAGTCGTCATATTATTTCAGGGTGTTTAGTAGAAGTTACCTTCAGAACGCTTCAAGCGCTCAACCCGAATGTAGCACCTCTACTCGTCATCAATAACACTGAAAATGGAACCACGTACGAAATGCCGCTCGATGCAACACTCGAGCATTTCATACCGCTGCATACTACTGTTTACCGTTAATGTCGTGGCCGCCGAATTTGGCACGCATGGCAGCAAGAAGCTTTGTCGCAAAGTTAATCTCACCGTTTTGCGATTCTAGGCGAACGTCAAATGACGCTTGAATTGCCGGCATTGGAATGTCCAGCTCCTTAGCCGTTTCTAGTGTCCAGCGAGCTTCGCCAGACTCGGCAACAACGCCGCTAATTCCATCTAATTCGGGGTTTTCATGTAAGGCCTGACGTGTCAGGTCATTGAGCCAACTAGTAACAACGCTCGACTGCTGCCAGACATCTCCAGCTGCTGCCAAATCTAAGTTAGGGTAGGGACCTTCGCGAAGTACACGATAGCCCTCTGCCAGAGACTGCATCATACCATATTCAATTGCGTTATGGACCATTTTGACAAAGTGACCAGTACCGTTTTCGCCAAAATGCGCATGACCGCCACGTGGCTTGGCAAGTGTATCGAGCGCAGGTACGACAGTTTCGTAGGCATCCTGGTCGCCGCCAACCATCATCGAGAAACCATTTTCAAGGCCCCACACGCCGCCACTGGTGCCGATGTCGAGTAGTTGACTGCCCGCAGCCGAAACTCGCTCAGCACGTGCCTTGTCGCCACGATAATCGCTATTGCCGCCGTCGATGATGACGCTGCCTTTGGGCAAAATTTGCAGCCATTCATCAATCTTGCTATCGATAACGTCTGCCGGAAGCATAATCCAAAGTACTACTGGCTCGCCGTCGAACGCATCGATGACGTCTTGATCCGCGTAGGCTGGCAACGCGCCGTACTCTTTCGCTTCATCAACTTTTTCAGCGCTTCTATTGTGCGCCACGACGGTGTGTCCGTCATCATATAGTTTTCGAGCGATTTGACCGCCCATTCGTCCGAGTCCCGAGATTGCAATTTTCATATAAACTATTGTATCACTTGCGACGTAATATTAACGCGGTACGCGTAGGAAGGTACAGCTTTATTCGATCGTCGGCAACATATGTCATCAAGACATCTAATCTATCAAAACCTCCAAACGCCGGATTATCAGTTGAGAGTACGACTTCATACTCGCCGCTAGGCACCCTTATGCCGTAATCAGTGAATGATTTTGTTGGGTGGAAATTATAGACGAATAATAAATCACCACGCATAAATGCAAGAACGTGATCGCCGTCATTTGTCAGCACATACTCCGCATCGCCTTGCACTTCCTGAATAACCCGGAGCATAGATTTGTCAAAATCAGCGAGATAATGATATTTCAATTTTTGATCGTCTGCCAAGCTCCATTGTCGTCGCGCGTATTTATACGACCAGTCGTTGCCCTCGCGCGGGAAATCAATCCATTCAGGATGGCCGAACTCATTCCCCATAAAATTCAAATACCCGCCATGATGCATACTTGCAGTTAATAGCCGAATCATTTTGTGGAGCGCCAAAGCTCGATCGATGTTTATATTTTCATCATCAACCATCATATGGTCATATATATCTTTATCAGCTAAGCGAAACACCAGCGTCTTGTCGCCAACAAGTGCCTGATCGTGACTTTCCGTATAATTAATCGTTTTCTCCTCGGGTCGGTGCTGATTGAGTTCATGAAACAATTCAGACACATGCCACTGCTCGTCCTTTTTTTCTTTGACATATTTGATCCACAAATCCGGAACACCCATGCTCAAGCGATAATCGAAGCCAAAGCCTCCATCCTTAATTGGCGCAGCGAGACCCGGCATGCCACTCATGTCTTCGGCAATCGTCAACGCGCCAGGTTTCACTTTATGAATCAGTTCGTTTGCCAGTGTTAGATACGCCGCGGCATCCGCATCGGTATCCTGAAAATACATATCATAACTATCAAACGCCCGCTCTAAGCCATGATGCGTATACAACATACTCGTCACACCGTCAAAGCGATAGCCATCAACATGAAATTCGTCCAACCAATACCGACAGTTGCTCAACAGAAAATGCACCACTTCAGACTTGCCATAATCAAACACGCGAGAATCCCATTGACTATGATGGCCTCGATCGCCCTCATGAAAGAACTGTGTCAACGTTCCATCATAGCGGCTAATGCCTTCATTTTCGTTCTTAACGGCATGCGAGTGAACGATATCCATGATGACGCGAAGCCCGGCCCGATGAGCCGCATCAACCAATGCTCGAAAATCATCTGGCGTACCGAAACGTGAACTTGGCGCAAAAAAGCTCGAGACATGATAACCGAAACTACCATAGTAGGGATGTTCGGCAACCGCCATTAACTGAATGGTGTCGTAACCAGCGGCTTTAATTCGCGGGATGATTGTTTTTGTAAATTCCTTATAGGTGCTGACGGTTTCTTTTTCGCTACTCATACCCACATGCGCTTCATATATACGCGGTAAGCCAACTGACGGCACGAAGTTTACATCATGCCATTGATACGGTTTTGTCGGCTCCCATACTACTGCGTCAAATAATTTCGTAGCAGGATCTTGCACGACATACGTCGCCCACGCCGGTATACGATACCCATTTCCGCCATTCCAATGCATATGTAGTTTGTAATGGTCGAGATGGTTCAGGGCAATCGCGGGCAATCGCAGCTCCCACTCTCCGTGCTCTTTTTTCTCAAACGCATAAGCAGGGTCGTCTCTCCATTTTGAAAAATCACCATGTAAATATAGTTGCGTTGCGGCAGGAGCCCATTCTCGCAGCACCCAGCCATTGTTTGTACGATGCAGTCCGAAGTACTGATACCCAAAAGCAAAACCGCTGACGGATCTCCCATCAAGAATCCGCTTGGCGTAGCTAGCGGCGTACTTCAATCGGGCCTGCAATTTGCTACGGTACGGAGCAAGCCATGGGTCGACCGTCGAAAGACGCTCGTCGGCAGGAAAATAAGGTGAAGTCATTAGCTTTATGATACCACGCAAGACGCTCGACAAAAGCAATGCCCGTGGCACGCGGCCACGGGCAAATACTCTATCCGCTTATTTAGCGATACTCTGGTGGAATTGGTACCAGTGTTGCACCCTGAGGTACTGGAATTGTACCGTCATACACTAGGTAGGTGACACCGTTCTCTGTAAATGCCTCGTCTGGCACTTCGCTAGGACTGATGACGCGGTGATTTTGGATGTTAAGACCATCGTTGATGATCTTGCCGATATCACCGGCAGCGTTAGATGCCCATACATCATTCGCATCAAGCTTTTCAACCGTACCAGGGACCGGTGGAGTCTCTTGTATACCAAGAGAATCTGTGATGGGTTTAAACGATTGCGCTATAGGGCTTGCCAAAATTCCTGCAGAGCCGTTACCGTCACCAGAATTCATGACGTTGACGTAAATACCTTGGTTAGCCAAGTCAGCCGCTGCTCCGTTGGTTACAAAGGCGCCTTCAGAAAAGCCGTAAAGTGTGATGTCGGCACCTGAATGTGCATAGACACTAGCCTCAACCGCACTGATTCCCATAGCAACAGACTGATTCGTTGGAACATTACCGACAATTGGACCCATCTGCGCAGGGTAGTTCACGTCAATAACCTCTTCACCCTGATACAATGTTCCGTTGTTCCATAGTTCATGCTCAAGTCCCTGACTAGTACCGTCTCCAGCACCGCCGACGATAATTGCAACATCGTAACCACTAGCTTGTGCAACACCTTCACTCATGAACAGACCTGCGCCAACTGCGGTAAGACCAACAGCGAGAGCTCCCACGCACTTCTTTAATGTGAGCCTCTTTTCGTTATCACTCTTCTCAGCAAAATTGCTAAGATTATTCGTTTCGCCAGCTGATATGATCTGCCTTGGCATAATACAAACCCCTATTCCGCCCCCCCAGTTATTCGTTGTGAAGTGAGCATATTATACTATTGCATCAATGTCAATATTATAATTATTACATTTTCTCAAAGGGGCAAATTATGGTAGTTACGGTGTTAAATTTATGCGACAATATCACATTTTCGATACAGCTAATACTGCTTTTAACGGATTGATATTGGGAGGATGCACTTTTGACAACAGTCTATATTAATGTAATTAGTATAAGCTTTATAAACCACCACTTCACCGTTACTTGCTCAATACAAATAAAAAACAATAACCCATCACATAGCCGGCAATGGGTTATTGTCACGATACGACGCTAAGTTACAGATCAACTTGCGATGGATCAGTGGTGCGCAAACGTCGTAGGCTTTGCCACGAGCTGCACATTCGGAGTCACTGTTCCATGACCCGTATTAATCACATGCTTAGTTATTGTTGAGGCCGCAGATGAAACTTGGCTTGTGGCGTTCTGGACTGCTTGACCAGACGAAGCAACGCTATTCGTAACGGCGGTCGTCACGTCATTTACGACTGATTTCACTGCCGACTCTACATTACTCTTAGACTCGTGGCGACTCTTGATTACGTTTAGCTTCTTCGTAGGATCTGGCTGCGGAGCAATGGTATTAAAGAATGCATCACCAATAAATGTCGGATCAGCACCTGCCTCACGAATTGCACGGCTAATACCGTTAGTGTCGCTACCAAAGACATTGTAGGTTACGCCATCAACCACGACAGTCTGATGCGGCTCGCCAGGAAATGGCATGCGATGGTCCTGAGGAATTCTGGCCATCTTGGTAATTTGGTCGCCAAGATTAAACGGATCAACGTTACCAGTTGCATACCAGTCACCCTTGTCAAGATTCACAACAGTACCAGGAACTGGGTGAATCTGATTCGGACCAGGAATACCGATTAAGCCGGTAATAGGGCTGATAACACCTGCGAGTGGATGGTCTAGTAGACCAATTGGCGTCGTTGCATCGCCGGCAGTTTCAGGGTGGAAGTTAGCTGGTAGTTGACCGCCGTTTTCGGCAGCAAGACGCATACTAGCTTGATCAACACCAACAGCACCCTCAGAGAATCCATACGCACGAACACTCGGGTCTCCTTGATGTCGATGGTAGAAATCAACGATCTGGTTTGCTTGATCGTTGACCGAGTCAATCATTCGCTCGTTACCACAAACAGGAGCCAGAGCGCCAGACCACTGAACCTGGTAATTGTCAGCGCCATAGTCATACGTACCAGCTTGCTTAGCATGATCAACTGGGAACTGACTAGCACCGTCACATGCACCACCAACATACACGGTAGGGTCGGCGTTCGCTACGGCGGTGCTATTAAAAATAAACCCTACAAGCGCAGCGCTAGCCAAACCGACTTTTACTGAACGTTTCAAGACGTCACTGTTCATATTTTTTTCTAAAGCGGGCCTATACTCGGCCATAAAATACCCCCATTCTGCCCACCAGTGCTACATAATTGTTGCGCCAGAATATAGTATTTCGCATGGCATGTCAAAATTAAAAATCTCATATAAATCATGGCGGATTAGGTGTGAAACAGATTAAAATATGCGATATGTTTTTTAAACAACAATACTATAAACTAGCTGTCAAACATGCGAAATATAACAGGTGCGCCAGAATTCTTTGTAGAGGAAAGACATGGTCGATACCCCAAAGAATAAATAGTAAATTACAGACACGAACCAAGCAGTTGTATTGCGCACAACCGCCTATAGAATCTATGTGACCTACGACACAAAATGGCAACACCCGCAACAAGTAGTCGCGGGTGTTGCCATGGTTAGCAGCAGCTTAATGCTGCAAACTAGGAATTTGGTTCCGACTGACTGCAGAATCTACAGCCCCTCTAGTCGGCTGGCGCTTGTGTCATATCCGGAGACAACGTTATCCGTGGTATTGTCGTCAACGAATTAACAAGGAGCGGTACCAGGTGTCCAGTACTGTGAGCCGTCCTCTGCGAAACATGGCTGCTCACCGAAGAATTCCGGAGCTGAAAGATGAACTGGAGCCGCAGCAGGAGCTGGTGGGTTCAGCACATCACGAGGAGCAGGACCGACAATGTTCAAATCAGGAACAACTGGACCACTTTGAGGAAGTGGAGCAGGTGGGTTCAATACGTTCGCCGGGTCGTCCTGTGGAGCAATCGTGTTAAAGAATGGAGTTCCGATAGGACCTGGATTTGAACCGACTTCTTGAATAGCCTGATTGATTGCGCTATTGCGATCGTCGCCGTAAATCTGGTAGTTAACACCGTCACGCTGAACATTTACGCTTGGTTCGTTACCGATGTTTGGAATTCGATGGTCTTGACCGACACGCGCAAACTTAGTGATGTCTTCACCTAAGTTAAGCGGAGCAACGTTCATGGTCGCATATGGGTCACCCGCATCCATAACCTCTGTCATGCCAGCTACTGGATGTAGTTCATCAGTAGTTGGGATACCAAGCATACCGTTGGTAATTGGCTGAATAGCCTTAGCAATTGGATGATTCTGGATTCCTACAGGGTTCCAACCATCACCAATGGCAGTTACGTGAACGTTACCAGGCAATTGTCCACCATGGTCTGCCGCAAGCTTCATAGCGGCCCAGTCGACGACACCCGCACCAAGTGAAAATCCTTCAACGTTCACTTGATCCCAGCTGTTTTGATAATATGCGTCAACAACTTTTTGACCACCGTCTGCGATTGATGCGCCGGTCTGAGTACCAAAGCCGTCGTCGCAAATTGGCGCCATTGAGGCAGGGTAGTTAATTTGAATATTATTTGCGCCAAAGTTGTAACGGCCGTCCTGAATAGCACGATCAACTGGAAGTTGGCTAGTTTTGTCGCATGCTCCGCCTACGTAAATGTTCGTATCGGCGTTTGCAGAACCAATACCGTTAAGGATGGCTCCTGTCATAGCCGCACCAGCTAAACCAAGTACAACAACTCGGTTAAGCGTGTTCTTGTTAGTAATTTTTTCTAAAGCAGGCCCGTATTTGGCCATAAAATACCCCTATTCTGCCCACCAGTACTACATAATTGTTGCGCCAGAATATAGTAATTTGCAAAATATGTCAAAATGAAAAATCTAACATTGCTATTGAGGTGCACCACCTTACAAACTAAGTAGCGCCTGAAAATAAACCGCAGCTTTCATCAATCACTTTGCTAGATGTGACCGATGTAAAAAATGCAAAGTGTTATTTATACAACACTTATATAACATACGTGCGGACAGCGCAAAATATAGTTCTAATGTTTCACTTTTGATTGCAGATATAAAAAATCCGCGCCATATGCGCGGACATCTTATTCAGGTAGACTATCACCCCTGACGAAGATTGCCAAGGAATTGCCGAACAGCTTGTCGAATAGGTCCGTTACCATTGCCAAAATTCGGCAATAGCGGAGCTACTGGAGCTGGCGCGGGAACAGGTGCGGGTGCGGGAGCTGGAGCAGGATTGCTAATATTGTTGATAAAATTATTCACGATATTACGCAAAGGCGCTGGCGCTGGAGCGGGAACAGGAGCGGGTGCGGGAGCTGGCGCAGGAGTAGCTGGGGGCGTATAAGTATTCACTGGGGCGGGAGCTGGCGCAGGAGGTACATATGGATGCACCGGCGGCGTATACGTATGATGTACTGGCGGCTGAAGATTGAGATTGATACCGTTATTCCTCGCGGCGCCATTGATAAAATCAACAACCGGATGATTGGTTTCGCTCGGTAACGCCCTAGAAATATCATTAAACATCTTGTTAACATCATTAGTTACTGCATGAACAGCAGCAGGAATCTTAGTCGGATCTTGCATAGCCTGCGCAATCAATGTTCCATCAGTATTCCCAAGATTCAGGCCATCCTGAATAACATCCGTCACCGGCTGCGGTACTGCAGCCATAATTCGCTCAGGTACAGGGCTACCGCCTAGCGACTGACTAATTCCATGCGCCAAATCAGCCTGAGCTTTGGCTGCATTTGGCGGTGGAGGTAGCGGGCCGCTGCCTGGCGTATTGCTGTTGATCGGTATTACGTCATTAAAGAAGTCATTGTAACCACTCATCACTGGAACACCCGCACCTTGCTGGATGAGCTGCGTAAACGGATGAACACCATAATCCCACTCATTATGAATGACGCCATTTGAATCAGTCCATGTGACATGCGGCGCATTCGGATCCTCGACGACATGCCCGTAACCAAGGTCTATCGCCTGCGCGAAATTACCAAGCGGAGTCTGATTGCCACCGTTGCCCCATACGTCGTTTTGTGACGTATTGACAATTGTTCCGGGAGGAAGTGGCACCTCATCTGGCGAAATACCATCCAACTTCAGAAATGGCCTCACCGCTTGAGCAGAATCACTATTCCAAAAACCTTGACTGGAAACGGGAGAGCCATTCAGTACGAGGTGGACATTTGCCGGCATAGCTCCGCCGTTATTTGCCGCTACCATTTGTGCCGTCTTAGCGGCGGCGATGGTTCCTTCAGAAAAGCCTTCTATAGTAATTTGTGCATTTGAATCATAAGACAATTGCTGTTCGATTTGCGAATATGCAGATTGAGCGCCGATGTCTGTCGAGACATCCAGTGTCGGACCAGGACTGACTGGTGCGATCGATGCGGGGTATTGAATACCGACATAGTTTGGGTCACCCGCATGCCCACCGAGTACGCCGGCCGCGGTCGGGTCACCGAAACCACCAAAGACATAGTTGGTCGTATTAACAGTCAGTCTAACATCGTAATGACGATAAGGTCTCATCGGATCGGTGTGCCATACATCGATACCGCGCATACGCATGTACATCAAACCAGCGTCAACAGCGAGAAGACCGCCAATAACAGAGGCGCCCATAACTCGATCCTGATTGCGACGAGCCTTTTTATATAATCGCTCAAAACGGCTGTCATCATCGCTTGCAGCGTATTTTTCTTGTCGCGCATCACGCTTTGCTATACGTCGCCTCTGGCGCCTAGATGTTTTTTCTTGGACACCCCAAAAAGCGAGAGCTGCCGTCTGACCCATTGCAGCACGTAAGCGACCCATGCGAGATGTCGGCTGTTCTTCATCCGATTCTTCGTCAACAACTAATTCGATCTCTGTAAACGCATAATTCCGGTCACCCTCAAACACCGGTGCCGCAAAGCTCTCTTCAAGCCCAGCTATCTCTAACGAACGCTCATCATTAATCAAAGTTTCGTAGGTTGCGAAATCAAAGTCCAAATTAAGCTCATTTGGATTACAGTTATCAGTAGTGGAGCTCGTTTCTATGCTCAACATAATATTTATGTTAATTTACCACACTTTTTCAAAAATGTCAATTATGTTATAGGCCGACAACGTGCTACTAGGGTATAATGACCTAATGGCAAAAAAATCACTACCAGAGGTGACAGTAACTCTTGATCGTATAATCGGTGGCGGTCAGACTATTGGCACGCTTTCAGATGGCAAAAAATGCCTTGTGTGG
The DNA here is from genome assembly GCA_023898645.1 of Candidatus Nomurabacteria bacterium. Lineage (NCBI taxonomy): Bacteria > Candidatus Nomuraibacteriota > Candidatus Nomurabacteria bacterium. The sequence goes on from CP060232.1 coordinate 733,561, forward strand.
GGCGGATTGCCCGACGAAGAAGTAACCGTACAACTAACTAAGAAAAAATCTAGTTATGTCGAAGGGTATGTAACCAATGTCATTACTCCTTCGCATGAACGAACTGAACCGCGTGACCCCGGTAGCTTCCTGAGCACAAGTCCATGGCAAATTATGAATTTTAGCGCAGAAAAACATTACAAAGCCGCGCTCATAGAAGAAGCATTTGAACTGCACGACATCGTACTGCCAGTGCCTATAGACGTATGGAGCGACGGCCGAGAATACGAATATCGTAACAAAGTGGAATTTAGTTTTTGGTATGATACTGAAAAAGAAGAATTAGATCTGGCATTTTTCCGCCGTGGTACTCATGGCAAAATCACAGTACAGGGAACCAGCCTAGCAACTTCGGACATAAACAACGCGGCAAACTATGCACTACAGGCGCTTCGTGACTTAAAAGTCGACGGCCGCTCACTTAAAACACTCCTCATACGCTGCAACAGGGCAGGAAAAGTGGCTTGGCAACTCTACGTCAAAGACGAAGAATTTGACGCCAATGCAGTCCTGGAAAAAGCAATCGCCCCAGAGGTAATTTGCGCGGAGGTCATCTTTTCAAATCCTAAAAGTCCGGCCAGCGTCATCACTAAACGCCTTGCGTCCAGCAGTAACGACACTTTGACAGACACCATATTAGATGTGCCGTTTCGCTATGCCACGGAAGGCTTTTTCCAGATCAATTTACCCGTATACGAACAAGCCCTGAGCGACATGAAAGAATGGGTAGTAGCTGACAAACCGGTCGTCGACTTATATAGCGGCGTCGGCACAATTGGCCTGACGATTGGAGGCAGCGACGTGACTCTCGTAGAACTAAACGAACACGCCGTTCGAGAGATGGAACGAAACGTCGCAGAACTACATAGAGTAACGGAGGTAAAGCCGATACTCGCCGCTAGCGAAAACGCCCTTGATTATATAACTGGAGATGCCACGATCATCGTCGACCCGCCACGTGCCGGCCTACACGAAAAAGTGGTCGAGAAGTTACTTGTAGCCGCTCCAGAGCGCATAATTTACCTCAGCTGCAATCCCGTTACCCAGGCGCGTGATGTAGCGCTGCTATCAGAAAAATACGGCATTCGCCATCATCGTGGTTATAACTTCTTCCCGCGCACACCCCATATCGAACACCTTGTCGTTTTAGACGTCATACAAAAAATGTAACTCTTATTCGATTTTTACAGTCGACTAATTGCATATACAGCAGTAGCGGGGTATTGTAATAGTACACATAGCATAAGGATTATTACGTATGAAACAAGCTATAAAAAGATTTTTCATTGTCGGAGCCGCAACAACTATTATGATGGCGCCAGCTATCGCAAGTGCCGACGACAACATAACGACAAGTGACGACAGCACGACAACAAGTAGCGAAAGCGAACCGACATCGAGCCCTACAAGCGAACCGCAAAGTCGCGCGGAAAGACAGTATAGAGAGAAAATCGATGCTCGGCTTGAACAGCTCAGACAGAACCGAAAAGCAAAATCAACCGAATCGGAGTCGGACCTTCATTCCAAACTAGATACCGCAAAGAAAAAGATTTGTGAAAATCGAGCAAGTAAGATCGACGAACTTATGTCTACCATGAAGACGCGTCGCCAAAACGTCTACGACCGCATAAATAAGATAGTAACTGCCGTCGAGAACTTCTATGTATCAAAAGGCCTTTCCGTTAGTTCTTACAGCGATCTAGTTGCAGCCGTCAACGCAGCTCAATCAGCAACTCAGACAGCAATGGCAGCGGAACAAGCCGTACCAAACCTCGACTGTAGCGGAGATCACCCTCGCGCAGACGTAGCCAGCTTCAAAGAAAAACGCCAAGAAAGCATCGACGCCATGAAAGCCTATCGTGACGCCGTTAAGGACCTAATCAAGGCTGTCAAATCAGCTGCAGAAGCGGCAAATCCAACACCGACAGCAACACCTCAGGAGGGCTCAAGCAATGCACAATAAAAACGGATTCTCCATCATTGAAGCAGTTGTTCTAATGGCAGTTGTCGTTATAGTCGGGACACTTGGTTACATGGCCTACAACAACTTTGTCGCCAATAAAGACAGCGGGGCTGCGTCGACCACGGACACCGCCTCAAAAAGCATATCCACATCACCTGTTGTGATCAAGTCAAATTCAGATCTCAACAGTATAGCGAACGAACTTGATTCGATGTCACTCGAAGACAGCAGTAGCAGTAGTCAATTCGATACGGCTGCTAGCTCGTTTTAATCCGCCGATAAGCAAACTTGGCACTAACACGCCAATTACCGTGAGCGTCAGTATCGAATTGGCGAATTTCACCAGTAGGTATTTCGCTAATTTGCACTAATGCTGGATTATATGGAGCCAAAGTACGATAGTACGTCAAATCACTTGTGGAGATGTTCGCACGTCCTGGAAAAACGGCCTTGAAATGAGCACGGCCAATGTCGTCGAAGTAATGCGGACGACCTTTAGGTGGCACGAAAAGTTCTGGTTTAAGACCCATGCGATTGATAAGCTTCTTGACGTCACCAAGCGTCAAGCTTGATTGTGCAGATATATATACATAGAGCTGCTTTTTCCTAGTTAGGTAAACCGAAGCAACGGCAGTGTGACTAACGGGCACCTGACGAACTATAGTAGAGTCGATATCTACATTGAGTCCAAATAGTTTTTTGGTGTTTTCTTCAAGCGCCAAATCGTCGTAAATCGCTTCCATACGTAGGCTAGTATACCATATAGAGGTCACGCATGTAGACTTTTTTTATTATTTGTGGTATAGTATTTATTAAAGATATATTCTTTACAATTATAAGCAGTAGCATTATACTCCAAGCACACTTTATAGGAGGCAACGAAATGGCAAATCCTTTAGAAAATTACGCAGCGCATACTAACAGTAATGAGCTAGCGTTATCTAGCCGTTTCGAGAACTACGCTTTAGATAATCCAAAATCAATAAAGCAAGACACTTACCAGGATAATACTTACCGGACCGAGCGTTATACAATGCACGACGGTACAAATTATCTCGTCACTCACTCAGAACTAGGACGGCGCGCGGTACGAGACAGTAGCGATATAATGTCGCTTGAAACATCAGCCTGGTTTACAAAATTCGGTGGTTTCAATGAACGACGCCAACGTGCGCTCGCCGAACATTTCGGAATACCTTCGGTGTTTATAGGCGTTCAACAAAACGCTGAAAAAATAGGTGACATAAAACAACACGCTCGCAACATGCTAGCCATCCATGCGCATGTCGCCATTCGTTTGGGTAACGACCCTGAAAACGTCATCTTAAATGGCGTGTCGCGCGGGGCGATGAGTGCCGACACGGCCCAAGCTATAGCTCATGAGCACGACACGAAAGTTATATTCAACGACAGTCTTGTTCCATGTATGCCGCACGGGGTGTCGATTCCAAAATTCCTTGGCGGAATAAAAGACACGATGCCAAGTGAATTTACTGCCGTACGTTCCCTCAGACTCCCTGCTTCTATACTTTTGCACTATCGAAATACGGTTGACGCGTCTTTGTTTGGCTTGTTTCAGCAACTAAAAGAGACGCCGACTCTCATGGCAGGGCAGTTAGGGCGTGCCGTTCGTTCAAACCCAGACAAGGAATCATTCTTCGGCTATCAAACAGTCTACGAGGGCGATACCCTCAGCCAAGGTGAACGCTTCATGAAGCTATACAAAGATCATCCTTACACAAAAGTTGACCTTATCCCCAAGGGTGGACATCTTAGCTGCATTTCCAGCGAAGCTTATTTTGCCTGGAAGGACCGCATGGAAACAATTACGAATATCTTACACGAGGATCCTTCACGTCGATTGCTTGCCGCCAGGTCGCTATACGAACTAGCCGTCGCCGAAAATCCAGTCTTTGAAAAAGAATAAAGTCTTCATTACATAGTTGCCCGAACACTCGCACGTTATTTATTACTACAGTTAAAATCCGACATTAGTCTAAAATTCGTGTAAGCTCACGTTTATACTGCTTCGTTGGGTTATAATTGCTGTAATGGATTTTGCTGGGCGCTACAAACAGTTAAACGAAGAGCAACGCCGAGCCGTTGACACGATTGACGGACCGGTCATGGTGATAGCAGGACCGGGCACGGGTAAAACCGAATTGCTCGCTATGCGCGCAGCCAACATACTCAAACAAACCGACGAGCTGCCTGAAAATATACTATGCCTGACATTCACTGACGCCGGCGTCATCGCCATGAAAAAACGCCTCCGTGAAATCATCGGGCGCGATGCTTACAAGGTGCCGGTCATGACCTTTCACTCCTTTGGCACCGACATCATGAACCAATACCCTGAGTATTTCTATAGCGGCGCATCATTTCGACCGGCCGACGAATTAACTCAGCTACAAATAATCACTGACATCCTCGACAAGCTGCCTTATGACAACCCTCTGAAGGCCAAAATGAACGGTGAGTATACTTCGATAAAAAGTATCATTTCAGCCATTGGCGACATCAAAGGCGCCGGTCTGACAGATGAACAATTCCGTCTATTACTCAATGCGACGGAATCAACTGTCGACAAAGTTGAGCCGCTACTCGTCGACGCCATCGGCGACGGTATGCGCAGCAAAACAGCGATAACAAGATTTGAAACGTTACTAGAAAAGCTTCGAGGTATCGACGAGCCAAAGCCATTAGAAAACTTTTCGACACTCATAAAATTGTTAACGAACACCCTTGAAGATGCTCTCGGTGAAGCTAAGACACTAAACAAAACCAAGCCTCTGACCGGCTGGAAAGACCAGCTCGTTGAAAAAGATGCTGCAAAAAACATCGTTATGAAAGCTCGCAAACAACTACGAAAATTGCGCGCCCTCAACGTCGTGTATTTCGAATACTTAGACCAAATGCAGACCGCCGAATTCTATGATTTCAACGATATGATTTTGCAGGTCGTCAAAGCAATCGAGACTCAAAATGATTTACGCTATGACTTGCAGGAAAAATACCAATACATCATGGTTGATGAGTTTCAAGACACCAACATGGCACAAATGCGTATACTGCATAACCTCACCAACAATCCTGTCGTAGAGGATTCGCCTAATATACTTGTTGTTGGTGATGACGACCAAGCGATCTATGGCTTCCAAGGCGCCGAAGTGAGCAACATCCTCAATTTTCGTCATACATATCCACAAACGATCAATATCACGCTGACCAACAACTATCGCTCTGTCCAACCCGTGCTCGACAGCGCCCGAGACGTTATTACGCAGGGCAGTAACCGCCTTGAAACTCACTTGCCCGAGCTCGACAAAACACTAACAGCGCAAACAAAAACCACAAAGCCGAATCTCGAACTTGTTTCGTTTTCGACACCTCACCACGAACGTCAATGGGTTGCGTTGTCCATAAAGTCGCTTATAGATAATGGAGTGCAACCTAGTGAAATTGCTGTCATTGCTCGCAAGCACGCCGACCTTGTATCGCTCATAGGATACTTTACCGAACACGACGTACCGCTCAGTTATGACCGCAAAGACAACGTACTCGACGATGAAGCCGTCACGATACTAGAACGCATAGGGGAGACAGTGCATGCCATCGGCAATGGCAACTACGGCAAAGCAAATGCACTCTTGCCTGAGCTTATTAGCCATCCATTATGGGACGTTAATCCGACTGCCGTTTGGGAAATCAGCTTAGCGGCACATCGCGAGCGCAAACATTGGCTTGAAGTCATGCAACAACATGACGCGACTCGGCAGCTTGCTGCTTGGCTTATAGCGTGTTCGGCGCAAGCACAGCATCAACCATTAGAACGTATGCTCGACATCCTCATTGGCAACACGTCGATTGACGGTTCATACACATCGCCGTTCAAAGACTACTTTTTTGGCAGTGGTGCGCGCGAAGGCGACATGTCTACATACAGTGCTCATCTCAAGAATCTCTCGGCAATTCGCAAAGCATTGCACGATCATGCATTTGAGGTTGTATCTCCGCAGCTCGATAACTTTTTGGACTTCATGGACGCATGCCGCAACAGCGAAACACGGATTACAAGCACCCGCCATATTGGTGAGGACGGCGCCAGCGTGCAGCTACTCAGCGCTCATGGATCAAAAGGACTTGAGTTTAACCATGTATTTATCATAAATGCGACCGACGCAGTATGGGGCGAGAAGGCAAGCGGTAAATCGTCAGTAATCGCTTTTCCTCCGCATCTGCGGCTGCGCCGCAACAATAATGATTACGACGAACGTCTGCGACTCTTTTATGTTGCCATGACGAGGGCTCGACACGGTTTGCATATTGCGTATGCCAACGAAAACGATGCAACCAAAGCGATGCTCCCGGCGGCATTCTTACTCGGAAGCCCAATCCCAGCACGAGAAGAGTCGGCAGACACATCAGAACAAGCCGAACTCGATACAGCCGAACACTCATGGTATGCGCCAATTGTTAATATGCCGCAAATAACCATGCACGATTATTTGGCGCCGATCTTAAAAGATTACAAACTGAGCGCCACCCATGTGAACCGATTTATCGATGTTACGACTGGCGGCCCGCAACGATTCCTTATAGACACGCTTTTGCATTTTCCATCTGCATCGAGCCCCTTGGCAAGCTATGGCACTGCTATTCACGACACACTTCAGCGCGCACATGATCATATGCGTTCAACCGGCTCGCTACAACCAGAAGAAGATATTTTGCATGAATTCGAAAAGAATCTTGATAAACAAGAACTCACAGATAACGAACGGCGCGACTTTTTGCAAAGGGGCAGTGACGCACTGAGCGCCTTTCTTAAAACGCATCACGATAATTTTACGAAAGATCAGTTCGCGGAGCTGAACTTTGCTCATCAGGATGTAATGGTCGGTGATGCCCGCCTCACTGGAAAACTCGATGTCGTTACATTCAATAAAGACACGCTCACAGCCAGTGTCACCGATTACAAAACCGGAGGCACACTAACGTCGTGGGAAAAAGGACTTGATTATCAAAAAATTAAAGCTCACAAATACCGCCAACAACTTTTGTTTTACAAACTACTCATTGAAAACTCACGAGATTGGCGCAACTACACGATGCACGAAGGTATATTGCAATTCGTTGAGCCAAACTCTGCAGGGCAAATTGTCGACTTACAGCTTCAAGATATCGACAAAGAAGAGGTAGAGCGTTTTTCGCGTCTTATAAGCATAATCTGGAATCATATCCAAGAGTTGTCATTCCCCGACACAACGCAATACGACCAAACAATAGCAGGTATCCGCAAATTCGAAGACGATTTGCTTGCTCAAAACAAAAATTAAGAAAAACGCCACTACCATGTAGTCAGCGATGCGCGGACCCATGTGTTTGTTGCAACGCAGATATATACGTATGATGAATCCCACGCGACGGTACCCGTAGTACCTGCACTTGATGCAGACGCAGGCGCACCACCAGAACCAATCACGGGCGCTGTCAGTGTTGGACTTGTAAGGGTTTTATTCGTCAGTGTTTGAGTGCCAGTAGTAGTTACAACTGGCGCCCCACCAGCCGTCACGCTAGAAGTCTGTGCATTGACAGAAGCTCCAGTAGGAACAGTTCCTTGGAAAGCGACTCCAGGCGTATACGCCAAAGTACCTACATGGGTGTATCTAGATATTTCCGAAACAACAATTGCTGAACCATTATTATATGCTTTTATCCAGAGCTCGAAAGCCGCACCAGAACCATCTGAAATAATCTTGAAACTGTCCGCCCCCAAAGCCGTTCCGGCAGCCTTGGAAAGCAACTCAATAGAAGCTGAACTCGTGTTGGAAGTAATCCCAGCCTCAAGCGCTACAATCGCTGAAGTGTTGTGGGCAAAAGAAACAAAACTAAGACAAAGACTTATCCGATCCAAAGTGGTGTTGCCGGGGGTATACGTAAGAACTTTCGTCCATTGCCCCGAAACTGTAGACAGAGAAGTCCAAACCTTTCTTGCCGCATCTGGTGTTGCACTGGCAGGAATGTCGGTAATAGTGTTGTTTGCACCAGACAACGTCTTATTAGTAAGGGCTTGTGTACCGGAAACAGTGGCGACTTCAACACCATTTGCCTGCACAACCCCCGTACCCTTGGTTTTTATATTGAATCCTATATGAGTGTCAGACCCGTACGACTCCAAATAGGGCGCAACGCCCGTTGCGCTATTGTAAATAGTAGTAGCATTTACGGCGCCACTGTTTGCAGTAACATCGAGAACTCCTGTACCATTAGTCGCAAGAATTCTATTCACCTTCGGACTTGTTAATGTCTTGTTCGTAAGCGTCTGAGCTGACGAAACATCTACCGCATCGACGCCATTTATCTGAACAGTACCCGAACCTTGCGATGCCAAACTCAAATTTACATTCGTATCACTGCCGATAGCCCTTAGGGTCACTGGCGCACCGCCGGTGGCGCGGTTTGATATCTGCAAATAATTAACGGCACTAGCGACTGCGTTAAAAGCCATCATCACATTGGCATTGGCATCACGAATGTACCCGTCGGATATGATAGGTCCCGATATGCTCGGACTTGTCAGCGTCTTGTTCGTAAGCGTCTGAGCACCGGTGGTTGTAGCTACCGGAACGCCATTTTGATTAAGTGTACCGGTACCCTTGGGAACCATATTGATACTGATGTTGCTATCACCTCCAGTTGCAGTAAACGCAACCGGCGCAGAATTTGAACCGTATACAGCACCACCGCCACGAGGAAGATATCCGTCGGCACGACCCGGACTATTATATGCATATGAGAACAGTGAGCTAATCCGAACCTGAGCATCCCATGGTCGCCCAAGTGTATAACGAATCTTCGTGTAGGTCGTGCCGTCACCAGTGTAATAATATCTATGAACCGGATCAGAATTGTTCGTAACCGAATAAACTGTTGACCAGCCGCCCTTGTATATTTCAATCTGTACATCCTTAGTGCCCCAACCATGCGGGAACACGATACCAACATTACAACCATAGCGCTGCAAGATAGACGGGGCTATATCAACAGTGATGATGTAAGTGTCTGTTGACACTGCTGGATTGTCCAGACAAAATGAAGTATCCGCTCTGAACCAGTTGTCCGCCACTGTACCACCACCGACATTGTAAAAGCCCGTGCCGCTACCATAAGTATTGAATGGCAAGCCGTTCTTTTGTACATCTATCGCACCACCGCGCAAAAGATTGTAGGTAAGATCAGAGCTATAGTTTGGTTCAAATGTATACCAACCGTTTTCGGGATTAGTGTTAAGCGATACGCTTTTTAGAACATTTGCGGAATTGTATACGGTAACCTCAGCACGATTTGCAAGGTCTGTAGTCAGGCTCGTAACCGATGATTGAGCGATATTAGATAGAGTGTTTGATGAACCACTGATTGTCTTATTCGTCAGCGTCTGCGTGCCTGTAGTAGTAACGACGGGTACATAATTGACCCTGACCTCACCCGTACCCTTTGAGTTGAGCTCCAGATGAATATTTGCATCGTTGCCCAGTGCCTGAATTAGTGGCCCGCCACCAGCCACCTGCCCAAGAATCCTGACATAGTTAACTGAAGACGCATAAGCTGAAACCTGAAGGGAAGGCCTGTTGAAGGGGCTAAGATATACACTCTCCCACTGATCAGAAAAAGAAACGTGTTTATTTCCGGCAGGGTCATAAATCGCGTCTATCTTCGGGTTTGTCAGGGTCTTGTTGGTGAGGGATTGCGTACCGGTCGTAGTGACAACATCAACACCGTTAGCCTGAACTGTGCCGGTACCTTTGGTTGTGAGGTTGAGGTTGATATTAGTGTCGGTGCCGCTAGCCATCAGATATGGTGCGTTACCGGTGGTGTGAGCTACTGCATAAAGATAATTGACAGTGCTATCCGCTTGGAATCCGGCCCTGAACGCCACCGAAGTGGGGCTACGCAACTGGAAACCTCCGACTCCCTTAGAGTTAAGGTTAATACCGATATCAGTGTCGCTACCGCTGGCCCACACCCCAATGGACTGACCGGCAACGCTATTTGCCACAGTAAAGTAGTTGGCCGCGCTAGCAAGAGAACCAATTTCTATCGCATTATTGCCAAAAGCATCTTTGACCATGTTGATCTTCGGATTTGTCAGGGTCTTGTTGGTGAGCGTCTGCGTACCAGAAGTAGTTACGACTTCTACGCCGCCAGTATAGAGCTTCCCTGTACCCTTGGGGTTGAGGCTGATACCGATATTCGTGTCAGTACCCTGTGCGTATAGACCAACATTCGTACCAGTAATACTAGCGACGGCCTGCACATAGTTCACCGCAGACGCAGGTGCGTAAAGGGCCAGCGTGCTTAGTCCTTGAGTCGCGTCTTTGATGATATCGACTTTCGGAGTGGTGAGAGTTTTATTTGTCAGGGTCTGCGTGCCGGTAGTGGTGACTACTGATGCTCCGCCCACTGTCACATCAGTGGGCGTAATAGCAAAACGCTCAGTACCGGCTACATAAAATTTGTGACTATTACCACCAGCGGGAACCTGATATTCTTGCACGCCAGCAGAAATACCAATACCATATCCCGTATAAAACTTAAGTTTAAGGTTTCCCGAGGTGCCGACCGTGTTTGACCCAACGCTCCCACCAAGATCAAGGTAAACAGGGGTCGTACTACCTGTGAGTGCGGTACTGCCGAGGGATACATTCCCGGCGTTATCCACCACGAACTTGGATGCGCCGCCCACCTGAGCGTCGATTAGCCTTTTGGTTCCGGAGCCAGTTGCTGTTTCAGTTGGGTTAATGAGGAGTGCTGTATAGCCGGCGGTAGACGATTGATTAATTGTCGGAGATAAACTTAACGAATTCTGTGTCGATGACGACCCCATCAAAGAGCCGTTTACTAAAAGTTGATTTGCACCTGCTATACCAGATGGCGCCGCTAAGGTTGCTTTGTTTCCAGTGGCAGCAGACAGTGCGAACGTCACGCCAGAAGATGATGCAAGCACTATGTCTCGACCGGCTCCCGTACCACCTTGATCTGTTTCAAGCCAGAACGCATTACCACCCCAGCGCGCTCTTGCTCGTTCGTAGTTCGTTGTTTGGTCGGCGGTGTTATAAAAGACAAGCGTGCCAGACTGCTGTATTTCATTTGTGCCGGTGATTTGTGCTGAGGCTAGCGTCTTATTCGTCAGCGTCGCCGTCGCAGCGTTCTTCGTGGCATCACTGGTGTTGTCGACCTGATCAAGACCGACATCGGTCTTAGTGAGGGAGACAGCACCTGTTTTGGAAGCAACGGATGTGACAGGAGCAACTTCATTGAGTTTGGTTTGGACTGCAGTGGCAAGTTTGGTTTCTTCGATGGTGCCATCGGCAATGAGCGCATTGGTGATAGAACCGTCGGCTATGACAGTATCGTCAATGGTATTTGGAGCAAGGGTTTCAACAGTGATTGCCGCAGGAGCAATAGCAGCAGTTGTAACGGCATTAGGAGCAATGGCGTCGCTGGTGACACTGTCGGTTTTCAGTGTGCCGTCAGAGGCGTGAACCTGAGAGAGAAAGGTGTTGAGTATTGTTCCCCAATTACCACTGTCTCCTCCAGGAGTTGGAAGACGTGCCATAGTTTGTTTAGCCTATACTACCCTCGCTGAATATGCTTATTGTTTATGGGGTTAAGTATAGATAAGAAATAGGGAAGTGTCAAGGCGCAGCCACCATTGACAAGACTCCTATAATCGAATAAAATATTTATTCGTATACAGGGTTGACGAAAGTTCTATACTGAGTCAACTTTTTGTTTTGTACCTTCCAAGTAATAGATACGGATTGTACTTAACTCGGTCAACCGGGGTGTAGTTTAATGTAGGTAAAACCTTTCGCACCACGAAAGAGTTGCAGGTTCGAATCCTGTCACCCCGACTAATCGCCGTTCATTCGTTCGGCGAATCGTTTACGATTACCGAATCGAGAACGGGCATGCAATGTCAAACCTGTAAAGGCTCTGGCGTTTGCCAAGGCTGTCGCGGCAAAGGCTGCAACAACTGTTATTCAAAACGAAACGTCATGGGTGGCTGGGGAGGCACCTATGGCAATGGCGATTGTGCCGTATGTCGAGGCAAAGGCCATAAATAACTTGCGGCGCACACTACAATGCCGCATGGGGTAGTGGACAACCACAAATAACAACAAACTCATTGTTGGGATGATAAAGACCGTCCGTGGGAAAAACTCGCTGCAGCACAGCACGTCCACGCGGTGGAGGATGTATTATTAAAATACATCCTCCACCACCCAATATCTATTACTTCCGCCTGCTTCGATTGAAGCAGGCGATTTTCATTCTCTGTATAATAAGATACGTCTAATCAAATGAAATCATTTTGGCACGAACTACCACGCCCATTTTTTGTTCTGGCTCCCATGGAGGCAGTAACTGACGTTGTGTTTCGCCATGTAGTCGCAGCAGCCACACCGCCAGACGTGTGGTTTACCGAATTTACCAATGCTACAGGCTGGGCGCACGCAGGTGACAAAGCCATAGGCGGAAGGCTAATAAAAACAGATGATGAACACCCAATCGTCGCGCAACTCTGGGGGAGTGACCCTGAGAGCATGGAGAAGCTTGCTCATCACTGTGCCAAGCTCGGCTACGATGGCATCGATATCAACATGGGGTGCCCCGACCAAAGTGCGGTCAAAAGTGGTGGCGGTGCAGGTATGATACAAAATCCCGAAAATGCGGCGGCTATTATTGCCGCTGCCAAAACCAGCGGCCTACCTGTTAGTGTAAAAACACGTCTTGGCTATAGTCGAGTGGACGAATGGTCCGGCTGGCTGACGCACCTGCTACAGCAAGACCTCGTCAACCTTACCATCCACCTGCGCACGAAAAAGGAAATGAGCAAAGTACCGGCGCATTTCGAGCTAGTGCCAGACATCAAAAAACTTCGCGACGACATAGCGCCGCACACGCTCCTTACTATCAACGGAGACATCGAAAACCGCCAACACGGCATGCAGCTTGTTCAGGAATACGGCGTCGATGGCATCATGATTGGTCGTGGCGTGTTCCACGATCCCTTTGCGTTTTCGCAATCCAACGAATCAAATAGCAACACTGCTGAGTCAACGCAAAAACGAATTGAGCTTTTGCGTCTTCAGCTCGACCTCTACGACCAATATAGCGAACAAACAGGACGACCGTTCGACACGCTCAAAAGATTCTTCAAAATATATATCCGAGACTTTACTGGCGCAGCAGAACTTCGCGATCGTCTTATGCACACTACAAACACCAGCGAGGTACGTGAAGCCCTCGATACATACCTAGCTAAAGATTAATCAGGCTCGAAAGACTCGAGAGGCTACCCTGAGCTCCGCCTGCCATACCGCTGGCTAAATTCAACTGAGACAAGACACCGCTAAAGGAACTCGTTAGACCCGAAATGGCGCTACCGCCACCACCACCGAGTAAACTCGTAAGATTTGTTAGGTCACCAAGGCTAGAGAGATTTCCTATACCTCCTAATAAACCAGACATCATGCTAGTAAACTGTGAAATTAATGATACTAGCAGCGTCACGACCGATCCGACTACCGAACCGATGGTACCCATGATAGATTTAATATTGTCGAGCCGCTTCTGAGCAGCATCAGCAACATCCTGACTTGTGACTTTGAAATCACCACAAGTTACGCTTGATCCGGATTGTGCAATCGTGGCATCAATAGACGTATCGCCCGATTTTAGTCCTTTTGCGCAATCTTTTAGCTGTGTCACTCGCGTTTGAAGATTATTGTAAGCCGTTTTAAGGTTGTCTACTACGCCGTTTACGGTGTCGACCGCTTGGGTGACTGCTCCCTGCACATTCACTAGCGTATCGACGACCATTTGCTGATATAAATTATTCGCAAGCTCCTTTAATTTACTCAGCGTGGGGCTATTTTTAACCTTATCAACCATTGACTGCAGTCCGTCAACAATTTTTTGTAAATACTGCTTCACCTTATCTTTAAAAGCGCTACTAATAGATATGTCACCATGAATACCCGTGTCATCAACGGTAAAGGTATAGCTACTACCATTTGGTCCTGTCTTCGTCTTTTCAATACCGTCCTTCGAGACACTGCCAGACGCCGTACTGCCATTTTCGCGAGTCTTCGTATATGATGTACCTTCGCTATTTATCTCGGCTGAGGCTGTTCCCTTTAAGGAAGATTTTTCGTAAGTTACACCGTCTTTTCCGACATGCACATCCACGGTTAAACTTTGAATGGTCTTCTTATAGTTATCGATGCGTCGATTAATTTCCGAAAGTACTTTATCCTTAAGATCTTGCAACGCAGCCGCATTAGCAGACTGTGCCTGCGAGTAGGTTGTCATAGGACCATAGGCTGCAAGCAACATGCTCAACATCGCGAACATAGCAATCATATATGTTTTTTTTGAGGAAGTAATAAAAGATACGAGATTCATCTAGCTATCCAACTTTATTTGATTTTTTTCATCATCGAGCGCCGCCTTCGCAGCATCTTCGGCTGTCTTCGCTTGTTTCAAACTAGCGTTTACATCATCGAGATTCTTTTTTACGTCACTACTCGTCACAGCTTTTGTATCTGTCGACGAAGTAGCAGTCGTATCCTTACTTGACGATTGAGGGGCCGTGCCCATTTGCGCAAGAAACATCACAAAAATACCAATCAGTACGAGAAACGCTCCTATCGATGCAAGTACGATCCAAAGGAGCTTATTTGATTTTTTATCTATTTGTTCCATGCGTAATATCTCCCGTTCCCACAATCAACAGTTCGACAATGTCATGTATTGTCGATACAGCCTAGGATAATTGCGAAATTCCGCCATTTTTTTTACTTTTTATTTTTCTCTATTATATCGCATATAGTATCACAAGCGTGATACCTCGCGCAACTCACTAAACCGAGGCTGGTGTACTCACAAAATCAATCGGCAATGTTGCATCCGTCAACGTTAGGTATGTTCCAACTTGGAACGCTACACCGGCGTGAAGGGCAATATCACGACGACTTTGAACTTCCATATCATCTCTCTCGCGGCTAGAATCTCTTTCAGAAAAACATGCAACAGCATTTGCAAGTGTTTGGACACGCCAATAGTCGCACACAAAAACTTGTGGCAATTCATCTGGTGAGACTTCGGGAAAGCGCTCCATCAACAATCGACGGAGCTTTGTTTGTGAAAACGTATAGCCGTCTTCGTAGTTAACGATGAGTCGCTTTTCATTGTGATTTGCGCCGAGATTTTTAATAACAGCTGCCTTTTTGCGATCGGCATTATTTTTCTCGGTTTTAAGAATTGCATCTTGTGCCGCCTCTAAACGCGTCACGCCATTACTATCGATAAGATAATTTGCGTCTCCTGTAGTTTCAGCCCACCTAGCAAGCACCCTGTCAGTGACATCCGAATCGTAAACATCTTTTGAATAACTCATGAGTAACGCTACGCCACCGGCTGGCGATTCAGCTTCGTAAGCTTTACCTGATATGATAACGTCTTCCTTGTCATTGGCACCGCAGTCGGTAAGGCCGTCGCCAAATTTACCGTGTGAACCGATATGTCCACCACAATAGATGTGCTGTTTTGCCAGCTGATCTGCCAAATAGGCGATATCCTGCTCAGGAGATGTGCCACGATCACCAAGTGCTTGTAGCATCGCAAGGGCAGTAATGTACCCGCCACCAGCAACCTTTGCGCGTTCATGATCGCCATTATCTTCTACGCTTACCGTAGCAAAATCGTCGCCTTCAGGATACGCAATCTCGCAAACACACCGACCATCTACACAACCGTCATCCTCATGTGTGCAGCGAACCATGCATTCACCACTATTAATAATTTCAATTAGAGCCAAGGCCATCTCTGGTCGTTCCTGCTCGAAGTCTTTATAGCTGATTGTCGCGTCCTGCTTACCGCCGCCCGGGCCCGGGACCGTCTCAATCACCTCGACATTCGTTATTTCATCGCTATCAATCGTTGCTAAAACCATGTGTTCACTCACGTAATTATCCTTGTTTCATATTAAAACCAAGGATAGATTGTACTCCTATTAGGCGGCAATGCAAGGATAGAACTTTACCGATGGTGCCTGCGACGCAAATCGGCGACTTTCAGACGAACTGCATGTCGATCGATGAGCTGCTTAGCCTTATTAAGTTCAACCTGATCTTTGGCGCTTTCGCGCATCTTCATGGCACGATCTAGCGCTGCCTTGCTTTCGGCTTCAATAATATCTTCACCGCTATCGGCTTCATCTACAAGGACGCGTAATCCCTGAGGATTGACTTCAATTACGCCTCCGCTTATTGCGAAGTATTCAAGTTTGCTGTCCGGATCACCTTTGGCATAGCGAACAGCAATCGCGCCTGGCACAGCTATGCTGACGAGTGGCTCGTGTCCGGGGAACACACCAATCTCTCCTGCAGCAGTCGGCAACACGACTTCGTAGGCTTCCTGGTCGACTTTAGTACCCAGAAGTGTAATCAGTTGAAATTTCATTAGTTTTATTCTATCAAATTATCGCTAAAAAATCACCTGCAATACCCATTGACATAGCAAACCATAAGCATATAATCGCATACTGCAGTCGTGAGTCGAGCTGCTAACGAGGAGGGGATACGTTTGAATTTTTAGCAGCTTACAGGCACGTACGAGCTAACTACGAGATGTGGCGAGAAGATCGGAGTCCTCTTATAGAATATGAAGTACTAACAGCGCTCGAATGGCTTGAAAAATACGGCAATCATTCACGCGATGAGAACAAGGACGAAGAAGATATAAATAAGGATGACAATCAATAAAAAACGCCACCTCACTACGAGACGGCGTTTCTTAGTTCGACGAATTTATTTCTTCTTTTCGTCCTTTTTTGACTCCTTTTTTGGAGCATCTTTTTCACTGAGTGGACCAGGCGCCATGTAGAACCAACTTTCTGGCTTGTCGTCGTATTTACCAGCGAGGATATCTGCTGCGTCCTTGATCGTGTCTTCGAGCTTGGCATACACACCCTTGTTACCAGTGAACTGCTCGGCAACGTGGAACGGCTGCGCAAAGAAGCGCTGCAAACGACGAGCACGGTTAACGGTCGCTTTTTGCTCATCAGAGAGTTCTTCCATACCAAGGATTGCAATGATATCTTGCAAGTCTTTGTATTCCTGCATCGTGCGCTGGACTTCACGGGCTACGCGGTAGTGTTCTTCACCAACAATTTCAGGATCAAGCGAGTTCGACGTACTATCGAGCACATCCACGGCTGGATAAATACCGATTTCAGTTAAAGCACGGTTCATCACGATGGTCGCGTCGAGATGGGCAAATGTAGTCGCTGGTGCTGGGTCCGTCAAGTCGTCGGCCGGCACGTACACAGCCTGTACGGAGGTAATCGAGCCCTTTTTCGTACTCGTGATACGTTCTTGTAGCATACCCATTTCTTGTTGCAAGTTCGGCTGATAGCCCACAGCTGAAGGTAGGCGGCCGAGTAGGGCAGACACCTCAGAACCTGCCTGTGTGTAACGGAAGATGTTGTCGATAAAGAGCAGCACGTCCTGACCTTCGTCACGAAACGCTTCTGCCATGGCAAGACCACTAAGCGCAACACGAAGACGCGCTCCAGGTGGCTCGTTCATCTGACCAAAGACAAGTGCAGTTTGCGGCAACACGCCCGCATCTTTCATCTCGTAATACAGGTCGTTACCCTCACGAGTACGCTCACCGACACCAGCAAACACAGAGTTGCCACTGTGGAACTTGGCGATGTTAAAGATTAGCTCCTGAATCAGAACTGTCTTACCCACGCCGGCACCGGCAAATAGACCAGCCTTACCACCCTTGGTAAGTGGCGCCACGAGGTCAATGACCTTAATGCCAGTTTCTAGAATTTCGGCTTTGTTTGACTGTTCCGTCAGTGCTGGCGGATCCTTGTGAATCGGTGCAGTCTTGGCGTTTTTCGGAGCTGGCTGGCCATCAATTGGCTCGCCAACAACGTTAAACATACGGCCTTGCGTCGCGTCGCCAACTGGCACGCTAATCGGAGCGCCAGTGTCTACAACCACCTGACCGCGCTTCAAACCGTCTGTACTAGAAAGGGCGATAGCACGCACCGTGTGTTCGTCGAGGTGCTGTGCGACTTCAAGTGTAATCGTGTGACCCTGATGTTCTACATGCAGTGCATGGTAAATTGCTGGTGGCTGAGTGTCATCACTGAATTCAACGTCAACAACCACGCCGACAACGGCGATAATCTTGCCGTCTTTGAGTTTCGTATTTTCCGCTGTCTTCGTCATAAATTCTTCTCCTTATTCACATTATCTGGTTTGAGTAGTAGTTCTGGTCTTTGTATGCAAATGATTTTTTGAAATAGTTGCGCTCGTTGCCACCGGTCTTGAATCATGTAGTTGAGAATCGGCCTTTCGCTGTCTATTACCGGCATTCGCGTTTCCGCTTCGGACTGCGGCGAGGCTAACGAACGCGCTGCGCCATCTGCCCCTAACTCAAAACTTCTCATTTCATCGCCTCCACACCGCCGCTAATCTCGGCAAGCTCTTGGGTAATTGCGCTCTGGCGAGCTTTGTTCATTTCAAGCGTCAGGTCATCAATTAGATCGTTTGCGTTGTCGGTAGCATTTTTCATGGCTAGCATACGCATGATGTACTCGCTGGCGCGGGCGGTCAAAAGTGCATGGTACACCTGTGCTTCAATCAAGCGATAGGTGATAGCAGCCAAGACTTCTTCAGTACTTGGTTCGAACTCGGCGGTTCGTACGGCTTCACTGACTTCTGTTTTTTCAAAACCTGCAGGCAAAATTCGCTGCGTGGTCGCTTGTTGCTGGACAGTACTGATAAACTCGGTAAATACCACGTCAACGGCGTCAACGTCTCCCTTTTTGAATGCCTCGACGGCAGTGTCGACGATTGTACGTAATTGATTGCCAGCCGGATCGTCAGGCAAGTCCTGGTAGGCGGCAATGACCGGCGTATCTTTAAGTCGTGCAGCGAACCTGTTAGCACGACGACCGACGGCGATTGTCTGATTCTTTACGCCCGCGGCATCGTCTTCGATGAGATGACGATGATATAGCTTCAACACGTTCGAATCATACGCTCCTGCCAAACCTTTGTCAGTTGCTATTACTATAAGTAAGCGACTTTTGATTTTGTCGGCCTTGCGAAACAGGGGATCACGATCGGTCTCGCCCTGACTAGCCAGATAGGTAAGAAGTTCGTTGGCAGCTTGTGTATATGGACCAGACGCCTTTTCATTTTCTTGTGCTTTTCGCATCTTGCTAGCGGCGACCAGCTGCATAGCCTTAGTAATCTGCTTCGTTGATTTGACTGAGCGAATTCGGGTCTTTAGTGCTCTTGTTGACGACATTACTTCGCCTCCCAATCGGGCCCAAGCATGTCATGGCCCGAATCATTCAGTTTAGCCGGCCGCACGTTAACGTAGCCATAGTTACGGTTCATTCGAACGGCAACCGCCGCATCATCAATGGCGTGCGTTGCGAAGCTTCGTGATTTCTTACGACTAAGAATAGATCGGAGCGATTTTATCACCTCTTTGCAATCTTCCACTATCGAATCCGAAGGCGCATTAAACACCTCAGGAATCATAGTCATTTTTGCTCCTTCGAAAGGCATCGATTACTCCTCAAATCCTTTCGCTACAGCCTTGGCAACCTTTTCGAGCAACTTGGCAGTGTCGGTATCATCGGCGATTTTTTCCTCACCCTTGTTGAGTTCTTGCATGTCCTTTTTGTGATCAGTCCATAGGCGAGTTAGCAAAGCAGTCTTAGCCTCTTGGATTTTAGCAACAGGAACTTTGTCGAACGAACCGCTGTTAACGGCATAGATACTAGCAACCTGCTCCCAGACACCCATCGGTGTGTACTGATGCTGTTTGAGTAGCTCGGTCAAGCGCTGGCCGCGTTCAATTTGCGACTTAGTTGCTTCGTCTAGGTCACTACCAAACTGCGCAAAGCTTGCGAGTTCGCGATACTGACTTAGGCCAAGCTTCAAGTGTGAACCGACGGATTTCACGGATTTTGTTTGCGCGTCACCACCGACACGGCTCACTGACAAACCAGCACTAATAGCCGGACGGATACCTTGGTTAAACAGATCAGTTTCCATAAAGATCTGACCGTCAGTGATGGAAATAACGTTAGTCGGAATATACGCAGAGATGTCGCCAGCTTGCGTTTCAATGATTGGCAGAGCAGTCAATGAACCAGCACCGAGGTCGTCAGACAACTTAGCTGAACGCTCGAGAAGGCGAGAGTGCAGGTAGAACACGTCCCCAGGGAAGGCTTCGCGGCCTGGTGGACGGCGAAGTAGAAGTGACATCTGGCGATAGGCGACAGCATGCTTCGTAAGATCGTCGTAAATAATCAGCGCGTGCTTCTTGTTGTCGCGGAAGTATTCACCCATGGCAGTTGCGGCATATGGAGCAAGGTAAAGCAGAGAAGCGGGGTCAGACGGACCGGTCGCAACTACTATAGTTTGGTCCATAACGCCTTCGGCCTTCAAACGTTCAACCAAGCGTGCGGTTTTACTGAGCTTCTGACCGATAGCGACATAAATATTCACGACGCCAGTCTTTTGACGGCCTTGGTTGATCATAGTGTCAATCGCAATAGCAGTCTTACCGGTCTGGCGGTCGCCAATGATCAACTCACGCTGACCGCGACCAATAGGGAACATCGCGTCAATCGACATAACACCAGTCATCATAGGCTCATGCACGTGCTTACGGCCAAGTACGCCGATTGCTTCGCGCTCAACCAAGCCGCGTTGCTTCGTTTTGATTTCTGGACCGCCATCAAGCGGGCGTCCGAGTGGGTCAACCACTCGTCCAAGGAGCTCTTCGCCCACAGGCACGTCAAGCACCGTACCCTTAAGCTTCACTTTACTACCAGCAGATACCGTTTCGTCACCGCCCAGCAATACGGCGCCGATTTCATCTTCATTCAAGTTCAGGGCAAACGCCTCAACAATTCCTTTGTCTGTCTCGATCTCGAGCACCTCGCTATAACCGGCTGCACGCAGGCCGTACACCCATGCCACGCCGTCACCAACGCGGGTAACGATCCCGACGCTTTCCAAATCACCCGACACTTCGAGTGCCGTGATAGCGTCGCGGAGTTCTTTGCTGAGGTCTGTAACTGATAGTTCTGCCATAATTTCTTCCTTATATCTTGCTTGCTGTTAATTGGTTGAGTCGATGACGGAGTGTCATGTCTAGCCGCTGGTCTGGAGTCTCTATGCGCACACCACCGAGCAAAGTCGGGTCGACCGACGATCTAAGGTGGATTTGCTTAGCGTTTGTTGCGTGTTTCAAAAAGCTAGAGACAGCAGCTTCGGTGTCCGCGGTCAGTTCGCGGCTACTCGCAATGTCTGCTAGTAATACACCGCGATCCGAAAGGGCAGCCTCGATATCTCGTACAAACAGTACTGTTTCGCGCGTTCGTTTGGCTTCTACCAAATACGCGGCAAGCTCCTTTGTGACACTCCGGCCAGCCAGTAGCTCATCGGCAAAATACGCAGCAACTTTACGCCGCGACAACCGGACTCCTGCCATTAAGAATTCTCCTTGACCGCTTCGGCAATAATCTTCTTGTCTACGTCGGCGTTCACTGCCTTGCCCACAACCTTTTCAGTAGCCAGAGCGACCAGTTCGATAGTGTCATTGTGTAATACCTTACGCGCAGCGATAACGTCTTTTTCCAGCTGATCATGTGCATCTGTAACGATTTTTTCAGCACGTTTCTTCGCCTTGTCTTCAGAATCGGCAATCATGGCCGTCGCTTCGTCTTTAGCAGTTATCACGATATCTTTAGCTTCTTCGCGTGCTTCTTTAAGCAACTTGGCAACTTCCTTTTGTGCTTCGGCTGCCTTTTCTTCGGCGGCGGCAGCAGCTTTGGCGCCGGCGTTAATTGCTTCCTGACGGTCATCAACGGTTTTCATCAGTACAGGAAAAACCCACTTATTAAGCACGAATACCAGTATGAGAAACGCGACCATCTGGAACAACAACATCTGTCCATTAATACCCAGAGAGGTAAAGATATCTCCCGAGTTTGAAGCTGCAAATTGTTGGAACGGTTGTGTCATATATTTCCTTGGGTATTAATTAGCCGACAGATTTCGCAATGAAGGCCACGACGATACCGATGATAGCTAGAGAGTCGGCAAAGACAATCGCAGTAATCATCAGCGTACGGATCTGACCTAGTTGTTCAGGGTTACGACCAAAGGCACCAAGTGCACCACCACCGATAACGCCGATACCGATTGCGGCGCCCAGAGCTGGCAATGCATACGCAAGCACAAATGCTAATTCATTCATTTATTTTTTCTCCTTTTAAAATTACCTATATTATATCATCATTCCGTCGACACGGCCGTGTGTTTATGAGTGCCGTTTGGAGAATGATCGATAGAAGTGAGCGGTTCTTCGTGCGAACCATGACTTTCAACAGCCAGTGACGTAAAGATAACGGTAAGTATAAAGAATACATACGCCTGCACGAAACCGATGAACAATTCGAAGCCCATAAATAAAGGCAACGCCAAAACAGAGAAGTAGCTCGTGAGTACACCGATGATAACGAGGAGAATCTCGCCCGCAAAACAGTTACCGAACATTCGGACGCTTAGCGCGGCATAACGTGAGAATTCTCCGATAAATTCCAATGCGCCTTCAAATGATCCGATGGGATCTTTCAGTGGGTTGCGGAAATACCGACCCATGTTTCCGATAGGTCCATGGGCGCGGATGGCATGGTACTGCACGGTTATTAGCACGATTATCGCTACCGCGAAGGTGAAGTTCAAGTCGGCAGCCAACGACCGCAGCACCGGCACGTCGTTATATTTGACAGAGTCTAGCCCTGGCAAGACACTCATCCAGTACGAAAACAACATGATGAAAAAGATACTGAGCGCGAGCGGCGCAACTTTACGAGCAAGCCGTGGGTCCGGTATGACACTTTCCACCTGACCGAGCATTCCCTCGAAAGCCCACTGCACTAGTCCGACAAAGCGGTTATAACGACCTCGTTTTAGCATATAAACGACGTAGGCGAACACGGCTAGCATCACCGTAACACCAGCGGCTCCAGTTAGTTCAGAATTAGTTACAGGAAAACCAGCTACTTTAAATAGCTCCTGAGCACCGACACTAATTTCTATTCCGCTAGACATCTTTTGCCGCCTTTACATATTGTTGTCTTATCAAAAACGCCGTCACAACGATACCGATTGTTAGGCCACCGATGCCATACCATGGCTCAGTCTTAAATTGGCCGTCGAGCCAGAGACCTATTCCTGTACCGCCAAGTGTCGGTAGAAACATCCTCCAGGTCGTATCCGCAGCTGTCGCAAACAATAAAATGACCGTCGATTTCTCAGGCGGTGTAGGCTTGTCGTCGCTTTTTTTAGCCGCGGCAGCGCTCATTACGGTATATACTGTAACAGAGAAAGTACCCCATATCAAGATGCCTCGACGACATAAACCAATCAAACATACGCCCTACAGTTTACCCGATAACGAAAGGGGCAAGACACGCTATCCTAGCGAACTGGCAGCCAAAAAAGCAGCAGAATTAATCATGCTTCAGAACCCTCATCTTGAACTACGAGTCTATCAAGCATCAAACGGCGGTTGGTATTTAACCAGACAAAACACCGACAGATAATTGACACCACATAAAACATATCGTAATATGACGTCACTTCACGTAGGTGGTGTAACTGAGGTACCTTGACAAGCAGACAAGCACAAGGTGAGGTGCAGAGGCGCGGACAACGGCGCCACTCCATCTCATCTTGTGTTGGTAAGAATACACAAGCAGGGTTAGCCCTGAGGACAATCGCCTGTGAGAAACCGGAAGGAAACTGCGATGACAATCGCAATCCAAAAGGGCCGGGCGATAGTCTTGGCCTTACTGATGGCAATAGCAATGCTATTTGCAACAGGGGTTTCGACCTCGGTACTGCCACGAGCTCATGCCGACAACTGGACGCGCATTGAAAACTACGCGTGGCAAGGAGGCAACTTCGCATGCGATGCCGTGCGAGTCATCGGACCGTATTGGGGTGCCGCGTCCTACGCCAACTGGAACCTGTGGCGCATCAATGATAATAAATCTTGGACACGACAAGATCTCTCTATCGTGCTTGCGCTTGGTGCCGCCCAGAAGTGTCCTGAATACTTCTGGATTTTCGCGTACCAGATACCTCCGGAAATCGCACAGCGCATCGCACCGCCACCCCCGCCCGCACCCGCACCACCAGCTCTACCGTAGAAAACTCTTTTAAATAGAGCACGGAAGTGGCAAGCAGGCGGGTGTATTCATACCCGTCTGTTTGTCGCTTTCATTTCACAGCCCCTTCGGGGGCTTATTTTTTTGAAGCAGTAATTGACATAATGCTAATGATTATGTTGTAGTTGTAGTTATTTATAAAATATGTCAAAATACCACCAACTTCAGTCACTGAAGTACCTTGACAAGCAGACAAGCACAAGGTGAGGTGCAGAGGCGCGGACAACGGCGCCACTCCATCTCATCTTGTGTTGGTAAGAATACACAAGCAGGGTTAGCCCTGAGGACAATCGCCTGTGAGAAACCGGAAGGAAAACGATGAAAATCGCAATCCCAAGGTGCCGGGCGATAGTCTCGGTACGCACCATCGTCACCTACGACACGAATCGAACTGGAGGCTACGTATCATGACCGAATCGAAACCGACATTCTCGCTGGAACTACCCGAAGACGTAGCCGATCTACGTGACTGGATCCATGAGTTCGCGGCGAATAAAGTTCGCCCGGCAGGGCATGAGTGGGACGAGCGTGAGGAAACGCCTTGGCCTATCATCAAAGAAGCGGCCAAAGTCGGAATCTATACGCCAGAGTTCTTTGCTCAAATGGCGTTCGACAAAAGCGGCCTCTTGATGCCCGTTGCGCACGAAGAGCTGTTCTGGGGTGACGCCGGTATCGCGCTGTCGATTCTTGGCACCGGATTGGCCGCCGCCGCACTCTCAACGAATGCAATTGCGGGCGGCAGACCCGATCAGCTCCAGTGGTTAGCACCGATGTTTGGTACTCCCGAGGACCCCAAAGTCGCCGCATTCTGTTCTTCGGAACCGGGTGCGGGATCTGATGTTGGCGCCGTACGTACTCGTGCGCGCTACGATCAAGCAACAGACGAATGGGTGCTTAACGGTACCAAAACGTGGGCGACCAATGGCGGTATCGCCAATATCCACATTGTCGTTGCATCGGTTTATCCCGAGCTCGGCAGCCGTGGACAAGTGTCGTTCATCGTGCCACCGAACACCCCGGGATTGTCTCAGGGGCAAAAGTTCAAGAAGCACGGCATCCGTGCATCGCACACTGCCGAGGTCGTACTTGACAACGTACGACTTTCCAGCGACCTTCTCATCGGTGGTATGGAAAGTTTCGAAAAGCGAATTGCCAAAGTGCGCGCAGGCGGCAGTGCTGGCGGGCAAGCGGCAATGGCGACGTTCGAAAAGACACGTCCGTCGGTTGGCGCAATGGCCGTTGGCGTAGCGAGAGCAGCGTACGAGTACGCTCTCGAGTACGCCGGTCAGCGCGAGCAGTTCGGTCATAAGATCGGTGATTTTCAGGCCGTCGGGTTCAAACTCGCCGACATGAAAACGCAGATCGATGCCGCTCGACTGCTGGTCTGGCGTGCGGCTTGGATGGGCGCGAACAATAAGCCCTTCAACAGTGCCGAAGGCTCCATGGCCAAACTGTTTGCCAGTGAGACCTCCGTCCGAGTCACCGAAGAGGCTATTCAAATCCTCGGTGGTAACGGCTACACGCGGGACTACCCGGTGGAACGCTGGCATCGCGATTCCAAGATCTTTACGATCTTCGAAGGCACCAGCGAAATCCAACGGCTAGTCATCGCACGAAGGCTCACCGGCCTGCCGCTCCGCTAGCGTCACTTTCAACAACTGAATAACAATTTCATCGTGGAAGTGACAAGCAGACGGCGTATTCACACCCGTCTGTTTGTCACTTTCATAGCCCCTTCGGGGGCTTATTTTTTTAAATAATCATTGACATAAATCCAATAAAGTAATTATATACATTACTACCATGGGAAAACGAATGGCCGATTGCCTTGCTCTCTCTAACCGCATAGAGGAGTATTCAATCGGTGCCGACCTCATACACATTCCACCATCTCGCGACTACACCATTGGCGGCATTCACGCACTCCGCAGCCATATATACAAACTTCTTGAATTAGGTGATAACGATGATCTGTCTGTGTCCAGAAGCGTAAATCACTTTTTCAACCGTACCGACTACAAGGTTGCACGAGACGATCTAAATGAAAATCTCGACACACCGATCCAGCCAGATATCGTCGAATGGATAAGTACGGCATCCGACCATGACATAGAGCAATTCTGTATATGGAGTCTTTGCCGGACCATCTATCTTACTGGTTCACTTTCGCGCGATAAATCAAAATTCACGGACCACGCTATGGACAAAACAGAAAAACTTATCTCTATCGGCCTGTTCCCGCCGTTTGCTCATTCCATTATGCGCAATGCAACCAATCGCTACGACCTACGAGGGCTCGACTCATTTCATAGTGTAGGTTTACATAGGATTGCTTATTGCGGCGACGACGAAATTGGTGTTAGCAATCTATATGTTAATCGGAAAAATATGTCTATTCCGTCAAAGGAAATGAAAAGAACTATGTTTCATGAATACATTCATGGTGGTGGAAATGATCGTGGCTTCTTTAATGGCATTACAGGCAGTCATTGCATGCGCATCCTCGAAGAAGCGTTTGTCGAACATGCTACCGTAGTCGCTCATACGACACTCATCAGACAACCCAGTGTTATTCACCCTAAAAAACGCCTAAAACTATTCGAAGAAACCAGTGGCACATACGTGCCCGAACGAACCTTCCTCGCGACCACGTGCGATTATACCGGTATCTCCATCGAACACCTTAGCGAGGCATACTTCAGCCCTCGTGGAGACAGGCGTGGAGAATGGCTGCGCCATGGCATCGAGCGTAAAATTGGTAAATTCTTTGGTAGTCGTGAAAGTTTTTATAACTTTATTAATGCATATGAAAATATCAAACACACCGATCGCAACAGTTTCGTCTATGGCACGATTAACGAATTAACGAAGTGCGTCACATAGCTTATGTTTTTGCTATAATTGCCTTATATGCGTTTGCGAGGTGGGCGTAAGTTTGATATACTAAGTATAGTAAGTAAAGGGGTAACTCATATGAGCGACGACAAGCCACAAATAACCATCTACAGCACCAGCTGGTGCGCGTTTTGTCATACAGAGGCACAATGGCTTGACCACCTTGGCATCCCATACGTCAAAAAAGACATCGAACAAGATAAAGAAGCCTATGAAGAACTCATGAGCAAAAGCAAAGGTAGCTACTCGGGCGTACCCGTGACAGATGTTGCCGGCACTATGATTCTCGGTTTTGACCGACCAAAATTGCTTGAAGCTATCAAAGCAAACAATCTCAACCCATCAGCAGCCTAATCGCCTGCAAACATGAAAACGCCCACAACTGGGCGTTTTTTCATAGTAAGAGGTAATTCGTTATATAATCATGAACCAATGAACGAACAACGGGAACATGATTACGCTTTTGACGACTATCGTAACGACTTGCCGCCACGCGCCATGGGCAGTGAAACCGAATATACCAACGATTGCAACGTCGAAAAGTTGCTTAATCGCAGTCATTACGGCGGGCTTAATCGTAAACTGACGCATTTTATACACCCGCGCTACTTTATCTCACCTGGTCGACACACAGCTCCCAGCGCCGTCACAAGTAACGGTGGCGAAGTATACTTAGACGTCACCGTACTCGAATACGCCACACCGGAATGCACGTCGTCAGAAGAACTTGTACTCCACGAGCGTAGTGGTGAGCAAATCATATGTGACACCATTGCAAGAATCGGCCTGTCAAATAGACTCCAGCCAAAAGTATACAAACGCAGTGGCTACGTAGAGGTCTGGGCAAAAAACCATTCCGTGCCCATCCTCGATGAAACAAGCATCGGTCACCACGAAAGCTATACGAGCCTCAACGTCTTTTCGGCTATGCCGCTCGCAAATAGGGAAAACGAGATGTGCCGCAATACTGAAGCTCGTCAGTTCGCCGACTACCTTGCCTTACGAAAACTTATAGACGGCGTAGGCATGGTAGCGGGCGACCATTTCTCAATCACTCAAAAACCACGCGCTATCGATTACAATTCTTTTACCCGCGATACCGGTAGAGTAGGGAAAAAGCCTTTTCAGCAAAAAATGTCCCGACTCGAAGTTCGAAGCGGCGAAGGAAATAAATCCGACTGGGCCGTCGAGTTTAAGGCAGGACTGACGTCTCTCGTGCTACGACTCATCGAGCACAGAAGTTATCCGAAACAGCTGAAGCTATACGATCCAAATACTGCCGTCTTGAGAATCGCGCGCGACCCTATGGCCGACGTCTTACTCGAATCAGGCGCATACATGAAGGCGGTCGACGTGCTAAAAGGCATCGTCGACGCCGCCTACGAACTTGGACAAAAATTTGAAAACCTTCCCGCATACGAGCAAAAAGCCTACAATGATTTCATCCAATTCTATGACGATTTGCACAAAGTCAATCTGAAAGAAAACGACGTTTCCGCGCTTTCCGATCGCATAGACTGGGCGGCGCGTTATGAATTCCTTATGCGACGCGGCGCGTCTTATGACACCATCACGACCGATGATCTACAGCAAGTCCAATACGATTTACTCTGGGATCGAATCGGTGAAAAAGACATCGCTCGCAAATGGTTTTCTCGATTCGGCCACACGGCCCTTTCGGTAGAAATTCCTGCACCGCCTCAAACACGCGCCGAAACACGTGTCCAAATCGCTAAAGAACTTTACGCAGCCGGCACCTTACGCAACGTCGATTGGAATAACATTTCGACCAATGATGGTCACAGATACATTTCGCGTCATCCTTTAAGCAAAACTATGGAACGAATCGAAGACGATCAACCAACTGCTTATTATTCCTAACCCGCAATCTCGATACATTGCAAGTATTTCGTATATCGTTCACACAGATTAGTAAAAATCAGCAACCTCAGTACCAAGAAGGCTTAACTCATTCGCCATAATCTAGTATGCTATGTCTATATGAATCGAGACATGAGTGACCGCCCGCACGAAAAGTGTGCGGTCGTTGGGGTATCGACAGCTGAAAAAAACAGCGACGCCGCCCGTATTGCTTATCAAGGCTTGTTTGCTTTGCAACACCGCGGAGTCGAAGGCTCGGGCATTGTAGCGACGGGCGGTCGTGTACTCAAAGAAAAACGAGGACCAGGAATGGTGAGAGACGTTTACAGCGAAGCCGACATGAATCATTTAAACGGCTCTATCGCTGTTGGGCATAATCGTTACTCAACACACGGCGACAAATATTCACATCTGCAGCCCGTCATAAGCGAAGCGATAGGCGCTGCATTCGCACACAACGGGACAATACCCGATACCGATGCCTTGAAAAAATACCTCACAGAACGCCGCTATCATACAGAGCAATACAATGATTCGGAATTATTTGGTCAAGCACTCTTTAGTAAATTACACGGCGGACGTGATTTTCCCGGCGCCATTCTCGAAGTTAGTCAACTGGCAATTGGCGCATATGCCTGCGTTGCGACGCACGGTGGCACACTAGTAGGATTTCGAGATCCGCACGGTATTCGACCGTTAGAACTTGGGCAATTCGAAGGCGGACTTATGCTGGCTTCAGAAACATGTGCCTTCGATACTGTCGGTGCCGAGCACGTGCGTTCAATCGAACCAGGAGAATTAGTAATGATTCGAGGCGACCAGATGCAATCAACGCAATTCGCCGAGCCAGACCTAAAACTAGACGCGTTCGAACTGGTGTATTTCGCACGTCACGACAGCGTTATGGCAGGGCAACGGGTTAATGAAATCCGACGGCGTTTCGGCGAAGAGCTCGCCATTCTTCATCCTCCTTGGCAGAGCGATCACGATTCCATACTAGTCACGCCCGTGCCGGACACGTCAGTGCCAGCGGCAGAAGCCTACGCCCAAAGCCTTGGACTACGCCACGAAACTGCCATTATAAAAAACAGGTTCATCGGACGGACGTTCATGCGGCCGACTCACGCATCGCGTCATGACGACCTCAGGCTGAAACACACGATGATTCCAGAGCGCATTGAAGGCCGAGACCTTTACATGATCGACGATTCAATCGTGCGAGGCAACACGCTACCGAGACTAGTAAAACTTGCACGCCACCTAGGAGCTCGGTCAGTGTCTGTACTTATTGCATCGCCTCCAATCCGTTACCCAGATTTCTACGGCGTTGACACTCCAAACCAAGACGAACTCATGGCCGCAAAACTGACAGTTGATCAGATGCGTAACGAAATCAATGCGGATTATCTAGGATTCTTATCTGTTTCAGCTCTCGTAAACGCAACTCGCATGCCTCGCGACGAACTGAACCTATCTGCCTTTACGGGCGAGTATCCGGCTAGTATCGGCAAGCAGGCACGTACCGTCGGCCAGCCAATTAGTCTCGAATACGTAGAGTAGTAAACGTATCTGTTCTACGCTGCGCATATGGACAAAAATGAACGCTTATGCTATAATATTACCAAAGCTCAACGGACCCGAACGGAGAATGAGCGATGGAACATTTGTTATCAACCCTGACGTCGCCATCGGTCGACATCGGATTCACTCTACAACTGTGGATCCTGCTGCCGATCATGGCTGGTATCATCGCGCTTGCATGGAGATACCGGCACAACCAGATCGAAGACAAGATTTGCAACTCGTACAAGCGTGGGTATAGGGAAGGTCTGTCTGCCGGATACACGTCCGGCAAAGAGGCAGGGCTCAACACCTTCGTATACCAAGACATGGTCGACAAGGGACTGGCTGAAATCAGTTTATACCTGAATAACCAGCCATGAAAATCACCCTCGCACGTATCCCAATCGGGACAACGGCGGGGGTGAACTCATTTTTAAGGTCTTGTATAATGGTTCCAATGACAAAACATGAAATAAAACTGCCCTCAGGCGACATAGTTGCATATTGGGAGCATCACGCCGACAAAAAGCCGACAATCATACTGGTACACGGTTTCACAGGTTCACACGAAGGATTCCAATACCTCGTGCCGCTTTTGACCGACTTTCATCTGATTATTCCTGATCTCCCTGGTTTTGGCGTCAGTCCACTGCCACATGATCGCCTCACTCTGCACGGGCTAGGGGAATTGCTTGTTGATTTCGTCGAAACAATCAACTTACCCGAAAAACCGCACCTGCTTGGCCACTCTATGGGGTCGCTCGTTGTTTCCGAGGCCGCCCGACAACATTCGTCCGCATTTGCCAAAAAACTCATCTTGATCAGCCCCGTGCCAGCACCGATTGGCTGGGTAGATGAGCGCCGACCGGGTGCAATTTTTGGTCAGCTCTACTACAAAGCCAGCCACCGTTTACCGATTGTTGGCAAACATATCGCGACCAGCTCAAAGCTCACGCGGTTCAGTACGAGACTCATCATGACCGCTAAAGACGCGGACTTGCGTCGCGTTATCCATGGCCATCATTTAAACAATCTGAACTTCATCAGCAGTATCAGTTGGTACAGTCGCCTTCACAGTGAAATTAACCGTACCGGCATCAGCCGATACAAAGCTGCGCTACGTCAGTTTAACGTCCTTCTCGTCGGCGGTGACCGC
This sequence comes from Candidatus Nomurabacteria bacterium, assembly GCA_023898645.1. Taxonomy (NCBI): domain Bacteria; phylum Candidatus Nomuraibacteriota; species Candidatus Nomurabacteria bacterium. The sequence goes on from CP060232.1 coordinate 765,412, forward strand.
GACAACGTGACCCCACTTCGCTTGCAGCGCCAAGCAGCAAAAAAAATAGGCGCCAAGCTCGTCTCCATACCTGGAGTAGGGCACCTAGCTCATTACGAAAAGCCAACCGAGTTGGCGCAAGCTATTGTTCGTTTTCTGAGATGACTGTTTCGTACAATTCGACAAATTGCGGTATGACCGTCTTTACGTCATGACGCGTCGCCATCTTGCGGCTATTTTTGCCCAAGCGGTTTCTTTCTTTCGTATTGTCTAGCAGCTCGCTGAGAGCTTTTGCCATGGCTTCATAGTCGTCGACCGGCACCAAAAAGCCCGTCTCGCCAGTAATACACAGTTCACCAAGCGCCCCTGCGTCAACCGCAACTGCCGGTTTACCGCACGCCATTGCCTCAAGCATGGCCAAGCACTGCAATTCAGTTGGTGAAGGCACGGCAAACATGTCGCCAACATGGTGAAGCTCAACCAATTCTTCGTCGGAAACCAATCCTGTAAACGTCACGACATCACTGAGGTTAAGCTTTTCGACCAATTCTTTGAGACTTTCAGATGCATTACCACCACCTACGAACAGGCCGTGAAACGTATGACCGGAGCGATGTAGTAAATCAAGCGAATGCATCAATATGTGTAGATGCTTTTCCTCGTCAATTCGCCCAATCCAGCTAATAATCGGCTTATCCGTAGGTAAATGAAACTTTTTGTAAATTTCAGGGCTTGGTTCTTCTGGGTGAAACCGCTGCAAATCAATGCCATTGCTAATTGCCACCGCTGGAGCTTCTGTTCGATCCATATTGAACAGAGCAATCGCCGACTCAGTCGGCATAATTATACGCTTAGCGCCTCGATATAGTAGCTGGCCGTATTCACTAATTACATAGCTAAGAGGCCTCGACATGGTAGAGAGTCCCTTGACGTTCTTTATGATATTGTCGGGCATGACGTGGTTGGTCGCAACTACTGGGATACCACGATGAACCGCCGCACGTAGCATACTAAGGCCAACTGTCAGCTGTGTCTGTACATGTACGACATCCGGCTGAAATTCATCAAGGATTCGACGCATTTCACGATCATACGTAACTGACACACGTAAATTCTTGCGAAAGGGCAGGGCAAACGAACGAATACGAGTAATCTCATAATTTTTGTCTATTTCTTTGTAACCGCGACCTGTTTGCGAAGGGGCGACAACCATAACGTTGTGACCAGCTGCAGCCAAACCTTGAGCCAGAGTTCGTACCGCAGTGGCAACACCGCTCCTCATCGGCCAATGTTGGTCGTTGGCAATTAAAATACGCATTTACTAGCCATCGTACCACAAAACGTCCTATTTTCTCCAGCGCATTAAGCTATGGTAAAATTGAGACCAATGGGTTACAACCATCCCTTCGGTAAAGCCGTCCTATATGCAATCGTCTTATTCGCTGTTGCCCACTTGGCACTCAGCCTTTTTTACGGCATCGTCCACAGCGATCCGGAAATCGCCAATATGTTCCACGTACTTGGCATTGATTTATTCTGGCCACAGCTAGGCCTAGGGAGATTAAACGCCGTACTTGGCGTCGTCATGATCGTGGCAGTCTGGCTATTCGTCGGCCTTATGTTAGTGATTGCTAACAATATAAAGGTAACTAAAAAGGTGGTAAAAGAGGAAAAGAAGAAGAAATGAGGCTCTTTTTCGACGCTCGGTTCATACGAACCGATTTTCATGATGGCATCAGCCGTTATACCACGGAGCTCGGAAACGCACTCGCACGACACACGGCCGTCACGTTTATTATTTCCGATCATGCTCAGCTAAAATTTTTGCCCGAAAACGCTGAATACATCGAACTACACCCCGTTACTTCATGGCGCGAACCACTCTCAAGCTTGTGGCTCAATAAACACAAACCCGACGTTGTCGTGTCGCCACTGCAGACAATCGGTACTGTTGGTCGCCGATTCAAGATGGTACTCACGCTGCACGACCTTATTTACTACAAACATCGCACTCCGCCGCCGCAATACAATATCAGTCTGCGCCTTCTGTGGCGTCTATACCATCTGTCGTATGTACCGCAGCGATTCACGCTCAATGGCGCCGATATCGTCGCCACGGTGAGCGATACGAGCAAAAAAGAAATCCTCGAAGCCCACCTGACCAAACGCCCTATCATAGTAGTGCCAAATGCCGCGCGCGACCTGGCAGAATTATTAAGCCAGCCCGTCACGCAAGGGGAAAAAGCGCCACGCAATCTCGTATACATGGGGTCGTTCATACCGTACAAAAACGCCGAGACGCTCATCAAATCCCTCGCGTTCCTCACACCGAAGCGCACGTTGCATCTACTCAGTCGCATATCACCAGCCCGCAAGGCACAACTAACGAAATTGATTCCCGACGGTGCCAACGCGGTCTTTCATGGCGGCGTCAGCGACGAAGACTATGCCAAATTACTAGCCGACGACGCAATCATGGTCAGTGCCTCCAAGGCCGAAGGCTACGGCCTGCCGCTTGCCGAAGCCCTGAAGCTCGGCGTACCGGCGGTTGTCAGCGACATGGAGATATTTCGAGAGGTGGCTGGCGACGGCGCATTGTACGCCGACCCGGACAGTCCGCAAGATTTCGCCGCCAAAATTGCTTCGCTCAACAGCCAAAAACACCGCGAACAAATCGTCGCGGCGGGGCAGAAACACATTGCCAAATACAGCTGGGATGATTCAGCAAAGACACTGCTAGACGCAGTTGAAAAACTTTGAAAAAGTAAATGCCCCCGATCGAAATCGGGGGCATTCACACCTTTAACTACTTTGATTCCCTGAAACACCACGAAAGGTTCTTACCAACCTTGCTACGCCACAGCTTTGGCATCTGGGCGTACGCGTCGTGCGGTGACTTAACCTCGACGGCGTTAAATGGCACCCTGGCTTTAGAAGCAGCATTGCGCCATTTCCGAGCCTCTTTAGGTTGCTGAACAGTCACGTTATCCAACGTACAGCAGTAATACTGAACGTACGAGAAATTTCGCAACTTCTCAGGCGTGACCTTGGTGGCACTCATGTGGGCTGTCTGACGAAACAACGTCGTAAAGACGGCATATCCCGCCATGTCTTTTCGCGCCTTGTCTTGGATGGCTTTTTTATTCAGGCCATCTTCGATCTCGTCGTCCTTCGGCAGCGCGCCTTCGTTCATCCGCTTGGCAATCGGCATAAGCACCAGATTCAGTAACGTAATGCCGACAAAACCCAACGGAATCAACCAGCGACCATACCGAACGACTGGCCCCAGTATCTTTCCGGGACCTTTGAGGTTGCTAGAGCCGGCAATGCCGTCGAACACAATCAGACCCGGTTTGATGTCGGGTGCGATTTCGTGTAGGCGTTCGCCGACGTCCAACGACACTGAGCCGCCCAAAGATGATGCGACGAGCACGATGTCTCCCGCGTCATACTGCCGTCTATCCTCAACGATGCGTTGAGCGAGTACGTGCTTATTCATACTGGGGGAGTAGAACCACTTGCCCCAGTTAACATAGATCAGACGACCCCATTGCGACAAAATCGGACGAAGCGGACTGATCTGATTTTTGGCCTCAGCCAAAACGCCGGGGATGACATATAAACGGCGTTCACCGTCCTTCAGTAGACCGTCCGGCTGGATATTCAGTCCACCCCATGCGATTATCCGCGCAACGATATCGAGCCCCCAAAGGACCACGACCGTAACCCACAACCACGACACAGGTCACCCCTTTCAGGTGAGTAGTTTTTAAGATGCGAGTTAAGCAAAGATAAGTATTCGCTTAATAAGTTATTTATAGCATAAATTTAGATATTTTTCAAGCTAGCTCGTTAATCGAGAATGGTTTGCTCTATGCGCTAATCGTCGTGCCGATAGATTCGCCAGCAACTGCGCGAGCAATATTACCCTCGGTCAAAAGTTCGAAGACGACAATTGATTGTCCATGGTCTTCAGCAAGCGCGATGGCAGAGTTATCCATCACCTTGATATCAGGTTTTTCAACAGCCTCACGAAGAGTAAGATGATCGTATTTTTTAGCGTCGGGGTTTTTATGTGGATCACTGTCATAAACACCGTCGACTTTCGTCGCCTTGAGTATTACGTCGCATTCTAGCTCCAGTGCCATAATTACAGCTGCAGTGTCTGTCGTCACAAATGGACGGCCAGAACCACCACCGATAACCACCACGCGGCCCTTCTCGAGATGGCTCAGCGCTCGTCGGTGAGTGAACTGATCAGCCACTTGGTCTGTCTTAATATTCGTAAGCGTTCGAGCTGGTAGTCCTTCGGCGTTAAAAATATCTTGCAACGCAACAGCATTAATAAGCGTCGCCAACATACCCATATTGTGCGCAGTTGGGCTCTGAAGCCCGTTGCCTTCAACTTGTGCACCGCGCACATAGTTGCCGCCACCAATCATCAGTACTATCTGCGTACCGTTGCCGTGCGCTTTTTTTATTTCATCAGCAATCCAAACAACTCGTTCGGCATCGAACCCAGCGTCGTGCTGCCCCTGCAGCTGCTCGCCAGAAAGTTTGAGTAAGACTCGTTTATACATCCTTACCAGTATATAATAAAATCATATGTCTGCCAAAAAGCCAGTCAAGAAGAAACCAAGTGCCATAGTTAACCGTCGAGCACGGTTTGATTATGCGTTGGGAGACGAACTGACGGCGGGACTTTCACTGACCGGTCCCGAAGTCCGTGCTGCCCGTGACGGGCACGTGCAGCTCAAAGGCTCCTACGTACAACTGCGTAATGGCGAGCTCTGGTTGCAAGGCGCCAGCTTTAGCTTGCAACTTAACGAACGAGGCAAACCAGGCGCGCGCGCCATCGACACCGAACCACGCAAGCTTCTCGTGCACCGCAAACAAATTGAAGCCCTCGAAGCAAGCAAGGCTCAGGGCAACACCATCGTGCCACTTAGGCTCCAAACCGGAGGCCGCTTCATAAAACTCGTCATCGCAGTGGGCAAGGGCAAGAAAAATTACGACAAGCGTGAAACACTCAAACGCCGCGACCAAGAACGCGAAGCGCATCGAGCAATCAAGTCAGCTTAAAGCTTATTTAAAAAAAGCCATTTATATGGTATAACTATGTATGTCCTGTTGTTGCATAGGAGGCACCATGACTTACGTGATTTGCGGTATCTTTTTAGGGATGACCGGCTTACTCGTACACCTCGTGAACGTCCATAATCAACACATCAAGAAGTGACACCGGTCACACATCACCCCCGTATCGCTTATGGCGTGCGGGGGCTTTACTTAGTTACGAAAGTGACCGTCTCAATATCAAATGCTACACTAAATACATGAAAATCTACTCTTGGAACGTCAACGGCATTCGTGCCGTGGTAAACAAAGGCGCCTTTGCTGAATTTATCGCCAAGCATCAACCGGACATCCTTTGTCTACAAGAAACCAAAGCCAAACAAGGCCAGGCCGAAATTGATCTGCCCGACTACGAAGAATACTGGAACAGCGCCGATAAACCTGGCTACAGTGGCACTGCGATATTCAGCAAAATCAAACCGCTATCTGTCGTATACGGCTTCGCCGACGATATCGCCGCCAAATACAATCTGGCCAGCGATGGCTATGGCGACCCGACCAAAGAGGGCAGGGTAATCAGCGCCGAGTTCGACGATTTTTGGATAGTGACCGTTTATACGCCCAACAGCAAGGGCGACTTGTCGCGACTTGAGCTGCGACACGATAAGTGGGACCCAGCATTCCTGGAACACGTCAAAGAACTAGAAAAATCCAAACCGGTACTATTTTGTGGCGACCTGAACGTTGCCTACGCCGAAGATGACCTGGCAAACCCTAAGCAAAACGTTGGCAAGCACGGCTTTACCGACGAAGAGCGCGCTGGCTTCCAAAAGTTCCTGGACGCTGGTTTCGTAGACACCTTTCGCAAATTCACTCCAACTGGCAACGGCCACTACACCTGGTGGACACACTGGGCCAACGCTCGCGCCCGCAATGTCGGCTGGCGTATCGACTACTGGCTAGTGAGCAAAAGCATTGCCGACCGCGTACAATCTGCCGCTATCCATGCCGACCAAATGGGCTCCGACCATTGTCCGGTAAGCATTGAGATTTCGTAATTTTAATGTTATAAATACATACATTCGAACTTCGAAGAACCTTATAGGGTAGTAGCAGAACGGAAAGCAACATGTATGAGCAAGCGCTTGAAGGCAAAGCTGTCGTAGAAGAACAGCGTGGCCAATGGGCAGTGTATGTGATTGTGAAGTTTCAAGACGAAACCCACATCGGCTATATCAACACGTTCATCCACCGTCACGTAGCAGAATTCGCCGCAAAGGTAATCACTACCGCGATGAACCGGACCGATCTGAGAGAAAGAGGCCCAATAGACTACTAAGCCTTTAATGTCGGGTTAGCACAGCACTCGTCACTCATAACTGACTCGGCGCTACACGCCATCAGTTCACTGAGTGACGATTTTTTATGCATCATCGCATCTGGCTTGCGTTGAAGTCATCTATATATATGTTATAGTTTTCGAACTAACCAACTTGTTAACTATTGTTGGCGCACCTACGAATTGGAAAGAGTATCAAACAAAATGTCGAAAATACGTACATTTTTCCGCGTGAATTTTATCGCAAGGGTAGAGCAGCGCCACGTCAAAACAATGTACACGCTGTCAGGAATAGCAGTATTTTTATTGTTCCTGCCTCTCGCATTGGCAATGTACGGCTTTTTCTCTGGCATCTTACTGCACACGTGGTTTCTTTGGACGCTCATGTCAGCGCTGGCAATAACAGCCCTTGCTTCATTTTCAGTCGAATGGCTGATCAAGCCACCGCGCGACGAGAGCCGCCCAATTATCGAGACAAAATCTCTGTTACCCGATAAAAATGCATCGATAATCGTACCGCCCGTAGCTATAGGTGGCAGCATCACCATGTGGCCGAATGCCTGGGCTCGCAAACTAGAAGATTCCAATTAACAATATGCCACCCGGCATCACTGGGTGGCATTTTCATTTGTTATACTATGTGGAACACAGGAGGAACTATGGACTTACAGCAACGACTGGATCAGCTAACGACCGACCGAAACAATTACGAATGCAAGGACAAAGAACGCAACAGGGGCAAACATGTCATTGCGCTACTCGGAGCTTCTGCCGTAGGTAAATCAACCATCATCGGAGCCTGCAAAGAACGAGCGTTTGACTGGGGAATCGAATCGATTGCAGAGGCCGGCACGACTGGCACACGAGCCCCACGCCCTGGCGATCCGTCAAATTACAACATGGGCGTCCCGCGCGAAGAAGCTATAGACATGATCGAGCAGGGCGAGCCCGCCAATTGGTCGCTCATGCCCACGGGTGAAATTTACCTCACATTACCAAGTGATTTTCCGGCCCAATACAACTTCATGGCTTGCTTGCCTGACAGCATACCCATGCTTAAACGAGCCGGTTTTGACAAAATACACTCCATATACGTCGTTACAGAAGTGGACGCATGGGTTGATCAGCTTGCAAGCAGGCTTTACACTGCCGACACCATAAGCCTACCCGAAGAAGAGCGTCAATACCGTCCAGATGCTCTCGGGCGAGTAGAGGAGGCTATATCGTCTCTCGAGTACGCCATGTCCACCTGCTCAATTCTGAAAATATCAAACACCCCTGGCGAAGAGGCTCTAACAAAAACAGCAGATGCAATTTTAGCAACAGCCAAAGGTCTATCCGTTGTCTATGCCATCAATACTTCACAGTTGGACATGTTCGAAAAAAACGCACGTGAAATGTACAGTCGCGCAATCGACATCGCTTATAAAATCCGAGTCGCGACGCAAAAGTAGTGCCTCTGCATTACAATAGTCGTATGCAACAGTTTACGTACTGGAAACAACAGACACCCGGTAAGGCACTTTTTCCTGATATCGAGTGGAACAAACCCGAGCAACGTACACATGCAGGCAAACTTGGTATCATCGGCGGCAACAAACTCGGCTTCGTGGCCGTAGGCGACGCCTACGGAATCGCCACCAGTGCCGGAGTGGGGCAGGTGCGCGTGTTACTTCCTGACATGCTCAAAAAATCCGTTCCGCCGCTCATCACCGACGTCATTTATGGCGCCAGCAATCCATCCGGCAGCCTTGCGCGCGAGGCAAGTACGGAAATGCACGTTCTCGGTGCCTGGGCCGACAGTGTACTGCTCATTGGCGACGCTGGTCGCAACTCCGAGACGGCCATAGTCTATGAAGACTTCATCCGCAACTATAGTGGCATGCTCACCATTACCCGCGACGCCGTCGACCTGCTTCTCAACGCGCCCGAAGCGCTCGTCGAACGCGACCGCACACTACTCGTCGTATCATTCGCTCAACTGCAAAAACTCTTTACTAAAGTGTATTATCCTAAAGTTCTGACATTTAGCATGCAGCTGCAGCAGCTCGTCGAAACTCTGCATAAATTCACCATCACATACCCCATCACGGTCGCTACATTTCATCAGGAACACGTAGTTGTTGCTAGCGCCGGACAAGTAACGACGACGCCATGGGAAAACCCTATGAGCATCTGGAAGGGAGCTGTCGCTACAAATGCAGCCGCTTACTGGCTCTGGAATCCGAAAAAACCTCTTGAAGCGGTAACCGCCAGTCTCGTATAAATAAAATCACCCCCGACCCGCAATTGCGGGCCAGGGGATGTAAGGCAGGACAGTTCATCAAGCGGCGGCGCGCTGCTCGATCAAATAAACGAGCCAGTCACGCTCACTGTCAGCGATACCGCCAACCAACGGAAGCCTCGCTTCAACTTTTTCCAACTTCTGGGCTGGAGTCAGTAGCAGTGATTCGGTCATGATGCGAGCAACAGTTGACGCTTTGTCGGCCTGGCGTTGACACCAGTATTGCTGTGCACATTCATGTGCATAGCCCGTTGCGTGACGACGGCTGAACCAGCCCGGCTGCGCATTCTTGCTGGCTGGGCGCTCAACCCTAATCGATTTGTCCTTAGCCACAAGGTACTCCTTTGTCGAAGGTATCAGCTCAACATGAGCCTTGACAGAAAACAGCCGTATCCGGCTGCCTGATATTACTATGGCATAAATAGTATTATAAGTCAATCAATTTATCCGGATATAAAAAGCCCCAGGCACCAAGGTACCGGGGGCTGTTGCACCGCTTTTCTCAAATCAGGTCTTCTTTGAAAGTTCGAGCTCTAGCAACTCCGCAAAATTGCAGACCAAGCCGATCACATCTTTGTTGTCACATGACTGACACAATCGAACATCAGAAGTACGAGCGAGACTAACGACTTCTACATCATAGTAGAGTCTGTAAAGTCCAAACCATTCGTAGCCCTCAGTGGTGATCAAAAGATTGAGCTTTTCTTTTAAACCTCGTCGTCCAATCCTGTACAGGTCACCGTTCTCGTATCGACGCTCCTGGTAGTAATTATCCATACCGTCGTCGCCATATTGCTTGAGAATCTGCGTGACTGCATCCATTATTCGTTTGCCAGAGACTCCCGAATTTACACGAACCTTCTTCAAGGCAATAGGGAAATCGCACATATCATGTCCTTACTTGTCGAGCGGCACTCCACAGAGCAAACTACTCTGCTGGTGGTGGAATTTTACAATAAAAGTTTAACTACGTCAAAACAAAAAGACTTCCATGAAGTCCTTTCTCGTGACACTATCGATTGAATTTGTATGAACGCCTGTTAAGAATTCAGATCATCTTGGTCGCACGACAGCTGCAAGGCAACTGACTGACGTAAAATCCCATTCCTGGTACCGCGGGCCGGACTTGAACCGGCACGTCCTTGCGAACACCAGATTTTGAGTCTAGCGCGTCTACCAATTCCGCCACCGCGGCACAAGGCATGGGATTTTCATGACTGTAGAAAATTGTTTACCAATTCCGCCACCGCGTCATGTGCTAAGCAAAAGAGTTATATCTTCTACTAGTTCGGTGTATATTGTATACTAATCTCTGTAGGGAAGCTAGTCAATGCAACCAGAAAATGACAATTCAGAATTCAAGCAAGCGCAACGCGATGCCGCCGCAAATGTGGTTCGCGATCAGTTAGATGCACTCTATGATAACCAACCAAAAGTAATGGCCGCACCCAAACAAGACGAATCAGGCCAAACGAAAGAGCAAGCATACCAGCGTGCAAATGGTTGGCAGCAATACCATACCGAATGGCAAAACTACTATCGAAAGTACTATGAACATTATTATGTCGGCAAGCTTCACCAAGCGATCAATGAACACGAAGACGCCAAAAGAACACCTGATGAAAAACAACAGGCAGAAATCGAAGAACTACGCGCCAAGATAGTCGAAGGCGCCAAAAAGAATGTCAAAAAAGCACGAAAAAGTCGCCACTTCATTCCGCTCGTTAGCGCAGTTGTGGTCGTATTAGTCGTCGCATTTTTACAATACAACGAAATCATCTTTGCAAACGTCCAGGCGTACATAAGCCCGGGCAACATCGACCCACAAAACATCGTCGTCGACCCGAATGCCAGCACACACGTACCACCAGCTCCGAAGCTTATCATCCCCAAAATCAACGTCGACGTGCCTGTCGTTTATAACGTGCCCAGCGATTACAACGACCTGATGTCCGCCATGAAAAAAGGCGTGGCGCATTTTTCTATACCAGGAGCAAATAGCGTACCAGGGCAGCTTGGTAACACCGTCTACTCAGGCCATAGCAGCAACGATCTGTTCGACCCCGGCGATTACAAATTCATCTTTGCCCAACTAGAGAAACTAAAAAAGGGCGACACGATTTTCGTCAATTACAATTCAACACGATACACGTATACAGTTACCAAGATGCAAGTCGTGGAACCAACCGACGTCCAGGCGCTGCTCGGCCACAACGACAAACCATATCTGACACTCATTACGTGCACGCCGCTTGGTACAGCACTCCACCGCCTACTTGTTACAGCCGAGCAGATTTCGCCCGATCCTTCCAAGGCTAAAGCTGAAAATACATCAGGGAATTCACAGTCCAACACAGCGATGCCGGGTCAGGCACCGACAGTCTTAGAGCGACTCTTCGGCGCACGCTAACGAAACCTTATGGCAATATAAGCCGTGCTCGTTGAAATACGTAGCCTTTGTCAGTCTTGGCTATGTCGTAGACGTATTTATCATTCACACTCAAGCTGACAGCAAGTCCCTCGGCAGCAGGCATAATATCCTGCTGATTTGCGCCGTCAAATTCATAAAAACGCAGCGTCCCGCCATAATCCGACCAAAGCATGAAATCATCCAACCACTGAAGCGGGCGTTGTGATTTAGCCGAATACTTCCATGTTGTCTCGTCGTATTTTTGCAGCTCTAAATCATACGTCGCATAACCGTTTAGTAGTGTTGCTACGATGAATCTGTCGCTACCACGAACCTCTAAGTTCCATGTACCATCCGGCAAAGTATGCTCGCCATACTGCTTTAGAGAACCTTTGTTGTTTGGTGTCGGCAACGTACCGGTCAGTACCGTCATATCGTTTCCGTGCACGATTCCCACATAGGATTGGCCAAAATATTGAGACAAAGCGGCAAAAAGCGGCTTTTTATCAGCAGGGTAGGTGGCGATTGTTTGCGGCTGAGGTATGTCAATTGCCGCGTAGCCAACCGACATCTGAGACTTAGCGTCTACTTTGGTTGAGTAGGCGATCGTTTTGTCGTCATACGTCGTAAAGTCTCTAACATTCGTCACGAGCGGACGTGACAATGTTTGCTCGTCGAGATTAATTCGCTGTACTATATCGCCATTTTGCACGAACAACAGTGAGTGGTTGCCGCCAGCAAACTCAATCCTTGATGGTGATATTGCGTAAGTAGTATTAAGATCGATAGATTGATCAGGCGAGTTGCGATTTAACAAAAGCCATTCCATTTTGTTGTTGTCGTACGTATGGCGAATGAGTACTACTTGATTATCACCGCTCCAGCTATCCAGGGCGAATGATTGCTTTTTGCCAGCCGATGGGGCCGTATAACTTCCTACCGGTAGCGTTAACGTACTGTATTTCGGAGTGTCGTTTTGGATATCAACCAACGTAAAAGCCGGTTGGTCGGCAGCTTGATGAAGCAACATATAGTGGCGATCCGGAGAGGCTAAGGCGCTAGTCAGCACAGCATATGTCTGCAGCGACTCTGGAGTAATGGTTTGAGGGATTAAGCGTGCATACGATAGCCAAGCAACTTGCCCAGGTTTAACCATTATTGATTTTTGCCACACTCTATAACCATTGTCACTAAACGTAACGAAATGATTTCCACTATCTACTGTCGTCTTAGTATTCGTTAGTGATCCGAGCTTCATTTCGTCCAGCGTTACCTGGGCGCCGGTCGGTATGCTATAAAACTGAAGCAGGCCGCCTTGTTCCAGCTTGCCATCTTTTTGATTGAACTGGTAGCCAAGGACGACCAGCATCAAAAGCGATACGATTACCGTGACAGAAAGCGTCATAAAGGTGTAAACGGCTGTACGCATCCATGTTTTGCGCTCTGAAGAAACGAGTCGTGACATATGCAATTAGTATAGCAAAACGACACCCTTAATGCGATTATGATAATAACTCTTGCAAAATTATTAATAGACGCCTAACATAAGTATTACATATATACATAAGGGGATACGATGACGAAAGCCGCCACAGTCAGCATCGATGGTCAGGAATACGACGCCAAGACTGGCTTGCCTGTATCTGCTGAGTCAAAAACTTCGCCTCATCACTCATCGGTCCGCTCATCTCATGTCGTTGGCGCAAAGACACCGGCGAAAAAGCTACATAGTACAACACGACGTTCTATGACGTTGCGTCGCCAGGCGCTCAAAAGGCCAGTCCCCGCCAAGCACGCCATTACTGGTCATAAACCCGTAAAACACATGGATATCGCTCGTCCACAACAACATGCGAAAATACATCGCTTCGCACCGCACCCAGTTGGCGCGCTAAAGCCAAAACCGAAGTCTATGGACATCGGCCCTGTCGTACACCCGCATGTTGCCAAAGCGCACGCCGCATCCGCTGCCAAAGCGCAGCCACTTGCTCGCAGTCTGACAGCTAGTGAGATCAAGAACGAAGCCATTAAAAACGCCATCGCGAACACTCACAAGCGCCCTTCGCTTAAAAGCAAGTTACGCCCACGCCAACGCGTCATGGCCGTACTAAGCGCAACGCTCGCAATCGTTCTACTCGCAGGGTACGTTACATACCTAAATATGCCGTCACTGTCCGTCCGTGTCGCTGCAGTCCAAGCGGGAATCGATGCAAATTATCCTGAGTACCGTCCAGATGGCTACAGCCTCAACGGACCGGTTACGTATTCAAGTGGCGAAGTTAGTATGAACTTCAAGGCGAACGGTAGTTCACTTGCGTTTAAAGTCAACCAAAGCAAGAGTAGTTGGGACTCCAACGCAGTACTCGACAACTACATTACACCTCGAGCGGGCAGCAACTACGTACCGTATACCGAACGTGGTCTGACAATCTACACCTATGGAACTAACGCCGCATGGGTCAACGGTGGCATCCTGTACACCATCGAAGGCAATGCGCCTCTCAGTAGCAGCCAGATTCGTCACATCGCTACAAGTCTGCTCTAGCAGTTCGCAATCTGTTATACTACTGTAAATGACAAGAACAAGGTTTGCCCCAAGTCCTACAGGCTATTTACACGTCGGCGGTATCCGTACCGCGCTCTTTGCGTGGTTAGTTGCACGTCATGCTGGCGGTCAATTTATCTTGCGACTTGAAGATACCGACAAAAACCGCGAAGTCGAAGGTTCGGCGGAGCACCTCATCGAAAGTCTAAAAGCACTCGGTTTGAACTATGATGAAGGCCCAGACACAGGTGGTCCACACGGACCGTATCGTCAGAGCGAACGCCTTGATATCTATAAAGAATGGGCTCAAAAACTCATAGACGCGGGCAGAGCATATGCCGACCCTTATACAGCCGAGGAAGTGCAACAATTCCGCGAACAAGCTCAAGCCGAGAAACGTCCGTTTCTGTACCGCAATCATCGACCAGAAAACCCACCAGCATGGGACGGCTCGGCGCCACTTCGGTTCAAGTCAGACCCGAAGGGCTATCAATGGGACGACCTCGTGATGGGAAAACGCGCCGCGGGACCCGAAGTAATAGACGATTTTATACTGATTAAATCTGACGGCTACCCAACGTACAACTTCGCACATATCATCGACGATGCCCTGATGGAAATCACGCACGTTATCCGCGGCCAGGAATTCATTTCCAGCATGCCGAATTACCTGAACCTGTACGAAGCACTTGGTTTGGACCGTCCATACTTCGCCACTATGCCACATATCATGAACGAACAGGGCAATAAAAAACTTTCTAAACGAGACGGAGCCAAGGACGTACTCGATTACATCCGAGATGGCTACTTGCCAGAGACTTTGTTTAGTTTCATCGCAACACTGGGCTGGAACGACGGTACCGAACAAGAAGTTTTCACCCGAGACGAGCTCATCACCAAATTCAGCTTAGACCGCGTGCAACACAGTGGTGCGCGATTCGACGAAAAGCGCCTGCTTTGGATGAACGGTCAATTTATCCGTCAACTATCACTTGATGATTTGTGGAACCGTGTTACTGAATTCTGGTCACCTGAGGCAAGCGGTGCGGACGAAGCATACAAGCGTCGCGTACTCGCCCTGGCGCAGGACCGCCTGAAAACTTTGTGCGACCTGCCGACATTAACCAGCTATTTCTTTACCGAACCAACACCCGACTGGACTATGATCGAAGGCAATAAACAACTTGCCAAGTTTGAACGACAACGACTCGTAGAACTGTTAGGGCAGGCTAAAGTAGCGCTAGAATCGTCTGACTTTTCCGCCGACGCACTACAACAAACGCTTAATAATCTACTCGAACAAACTGGCGAAAAACCTGGCACGTTGTTTAGCCTTATTCGCTTTGCCATCACCTGGGCGCCATTTAGCCCAGCGCTACCTGAAACTATGGAAGTTTTGGGAAGAGACAAGACTCTTAGCCGCTTGCAAGCTGCTATTAATAACGCAAACTAACAATTTGTTCTTTCTCTGCCGATACGAGAAAGAACGACTTTTGGTACTTTGGGGCACCAAAGTACATTAAGCTTGGTTCTTGGAATCGCAAGAACAAAAGATGGCTCTATCTGTTACAATAAGCATAAGCTATGCATGCATTACATAGGTCAATTATGGATCGTATCCATAAATGGATGGGCAAGCACCACGCAGCAACCATAGCAATTGCTGTTTGTGGCCTATTGCTCGCAACCGCAATGGCGGTCTTTGCAGTGCTGTATCAATCTCCCAAGCAAGTCGCCGCTCCAAACGCCAATCCTACACCTACACCCACGGCTACGCCCGCACCTATCTATTACTCGCCGCTGACCGGTGAAAAGGTGCCAGACCAAGCGTCGACACAACAAGTAGTTACCGGCGTTATGATCGAAAACAGCCTTAACGCGCGACCACAGTCCGGCCTCCAGCAAGCAGGCGTTGTCTTTGAAGCCATCGCCGAAGGCGGCATTACGCGCTTCTTGGCTTTGTACCAGCAAGAAAAGCCGCAGATGATCGGACCCGTTCGCAGTTTACGCCTATATGACATCGACTGGTTTGCGCCGTTTCAAGCATCCATTGCACACGTTGGCGGCAGCTTATATGCGCTTCGCGAGGTCAGAAACGGCAGCTACCGCGACATCGACCAATTCTTCAACAGCGCATACTACTGGCGCTCAACCGACCGCTGGGCACCACACAACGTCTACACTAGTTTCGCCAAACTAGATCAACTCAACAGCAGGCGAGGGTACTCCACGTCCACCTTTACGGCCTGGCCACGCCAAGACGGTAAACCTGCTAGTAAAATCGACGCAAACAGTGTAGACGTTACCATCAGCGGGCCGCTCTACAACAGCCACTACGCTTACGACAAGACGACTAATTCATACGTCCGTTACCAAAACGGAGCACCGCACCTAGACCGCGAAAAGGGCAAAATCAAGCCGGCAGTCGTCATTGTCATGGACGTACAGGAACAAACGGTGCTGCAAGACGGATATCGCGAACAAATCACGACAAAAGGCATTGGCAAAGCGCATATATTTCAAAATGGCACCGAAACTGAAGCATATTGGCACAAAAAAGACCGTGGTAGCCAAATTCGATTCACCGATGCGTCAGGCAAGGACATTCCGCTCAATCGCGGACAAACGTGGATTTCTGCAGTACCAGCAAATGAAGGGGGAGGAGTGACATGGAAACTCACGAAGTAAAACCCGACCCTATAAATAAACCTCTTATGCGTGACTATTGGCCAAAGTATCGCAACCGAGCATATATTATCATCACAGCCGCTCAATCGAGCGCCATATTGGTGATTATGCTGACCTTACAGCTGACAGGTGCCATGCATCTTAATTTTTATTGGTTCTTTGCAGCTGCGCTCCTGTCGTCAATTCTCATGAACTCAGCAACACTATTATTGGCTATCGTGCTCGGGGCACCGTTCCGCGACCTCGTCTATGCAATTGTGCTTGCGGCAGGCGAACCCTCCGCCGAGACGCCGCCCAATCCTAACAAGTACGAGTACGACAACGACGGCTTCAGAGAAATCCTTCAAACCGTCTACGAGATGGCGTCACAAGAGGACGCACCCGTTAAACCTGTCGAAACCGTCGACACTTTCATCAAGGACGGCCTAGACAGCACTTCAACCGGCATCGTCATTTTAAACAGCGACCGTGAGGTTGTGTATCACAACCGTCACGCGCCTGTGCGTGTCGACACGAAAGAGCGCGACGTTCTTGATTTAATCTTTCCTGACCACGACTCGCTAACCGACTGGTTAGACAATGAAACTAAAAACAAACTTACGGCAGAACGCACCTGGACCCGTGTGTCCGACAAGTTACCCGGCGAAAAAGGCCGACGTATTTTCGACTTAGTCGTAAGCTATCACAAGGACAACGCCGCCGAAACGGTGCTCACAATGTTCGAACGAACCAAAGAGTATATGCCCGAAGAAGATGACCTCGACTTTATATCGTTCGCTGCACACGAGTTGCGCGGGCCAATCACGGTCATACGTGGCTACCTAGACGTCATAAATGAAGAGCTAGGCCCCAAAATGGAAGACGATCAAGAAGAACTAATGCAGCGCCTCATTGTCGCCTCTAACCGGCTAACAAGCTACATAAACAACATTCTGAATGCCTCGCGCTATGACCGACGCCACCTTAAGCTACATCTAACCGAAGAATCCGTTCGTCATATCTACGATTTGATTTCCGACGACATGCAAATGCGCGCCTCGGCGCAAAACCGCATACTAGTCACGGATCTTCCGGAATCATTGCCCACGGTCGCGGCTGACGCTAACGCAATTGGTGAAGTTCTCGGCAATTTGATCGACAACGCCATCAAATACAGCAACGAAGGAAGCCTCGTCCACGTCACCGCTCATGCCATACCAGGATTCATAGAAATATCCGTCATCGACCGTGGCATCGGTATGCCGTCAAACGTCATACAAAACCTCTTTCATAAATTCTATCGCTCGCATCGTAGTCGCGAGACCGTCGCAGGTACAGGAATCGGTCTGTATATCTGCCGTGCAATCGTGTCTTCACACGGCGGCACCATTACGGCACGTAGCGTCGAGAACGAAGGTGCCACCTTTACCTTTACGCTGCCGATTTACGACACCGTTGCAGATAAAATTAAGTCCGAAGCAAACAACAACAAAATATTAATCGATAAAGGCGGTGGCTGGATTAAAAATCACTCTATGTACAGAAACTAGCTGCTAACTCTATAGATAAAATATGCAATTTATATTAGGATAATGACAATGGCAATTAAGAAAATTCTCGTAATCGAAGATGACCGATTCATCGGTGAGATGTACGTCCGCAGTCTCAAAAAGGCTGGCTATGAAGTTGACTGGATGGTCGGTGGTAATGATGGCCTGATAGCCGCGCGGAACAAACCATATGACCTCATCTTACTTGACGTCATGCTCCCAGAGCGTCGCGGCAATGAAATCCTAGAATCTCTCAGGGGCAAAGAGAACCTGATTCCAGATACCAAGATTATCGTCCTCACTAACTTCGAACAAGACGAAGAATCACGTACCGCTATGGAGCAGAATGCCGACGGTTATCTCATTAAAGCCGAAATCACTCCGCGCAAGCTTCTCGATGTTATCGCAAATCTAGAAAAATAACCCCTCTTTTCAAGTGCGCTTATAGCGCTCCTTACTAAGAGGGGGGTCCCCAGTGAATGTCGACGTGGTTACGTTCGGACAAACTGGCTTTCTGGAGGACGTACTGGCCGTACCGAGAATGCTGTGCGCAAAATGACCGCAACGGCAGTAAAGCATCACTATGCACGTGCTCTTTAGACATGGCGCATAGATATTTCGCCTTGGCGCCACAAGCAGCACAACAGTCATCAAAAAACACGTCCGCCACACGCTGGTCTGAAGCCCTATAACCCCACTTGTCCCAGCCCTTGCCAGCGTCAAGCGTGCCTTCTATGACATCGCCATGCATGCCGACTCGCAGCAGAACCATGCTTCTGAGCCAACCGTACCTCGGCATAGTCCCAATGCTCTGCATGTTTCTAATGTCAGATTCATGATACATACCGATGTACCGCATCGCCAAGTCATCATTGTCCCATGCGTTAAAACCACATCGACAGAGATTTCCAGGCACTTTATGTTTAGGCCGATGACCGAAACATACAGCCTTGTCATTCACGCCATATATTCCAGCATTTACGATCAGTGGCTTAAATCTCAAAGTTCTGAGATCCGGCGCCACCGAGGCATATGCACCCTTCCAGCCTATGACCCAATTCGTCGAAACGCCATCCACGACATGGATTTTACTTCCGTCCGCAGCGCGCGAATATGCATCACCCAACGTTACTCCTAAGGTTCAATCCACCTGGACGTTATTACTATGATTTGCCTGCGGAAACTTGTCAACGCCAAAGAAAATCCCTCCTTTTGAGAACGCTTTATAGCATTCTCTACTCAGAGGGTAGTTCCCGGTATATTCCGATGTCGTTATGCCGCGACAATGCCGGGAGTTGCAGGATGTAGTGCCCATATGCGGCGTGCTTCGCACAGAATGTCGCGAGTGGATATAGTTCCTCGTCGTTTATTCTCGTTTTTGCCGTAGCGCAAACATATCGAGCCTTTGCGTTACAAGCGGCACACTTACCATCAAAGAATACGTCTGAAACCAGCTGCCTTGAAGCCCTGAAGCCCCATTTTTCCCAGCCAGTTCCAGCATCGAGCGTACCCTCGACCACCTCGTCGTACATGCCAACCCGCAATAATGCAAGGCTTAGCCGAAAAACACTTCGCGGGTAGTAGCGAAAGGCATAGCCAACGCGCATTGCTTGATGAAATTTCATATAACTCACGGCTGTGTCGTATTCATTCCATGAGTTAAACCCACACTTGCATGAATCATGCGGTGCCGTGTGTATGTCTCCAAACATACGACACGATGCGAGTGCGTCAACGCCGTACGCAGAGCTACTTATTGCAGCAGGACTAAACCTTAGCGTACGTAAATCAGAAGCCAAGGCTACGTTGGCAGTTTTCCAGCCGATTATCCAATCAGTGGAAACGCCTCCAACGACATGCAATTCACTCATTATGCGGGAGTCTTTTCAGGCTCTTTGGCGGGTGTAGCAGGGGCGGGAGCGGGCGATGGTGTCGGTACGTGCTTCGGTATGGGCTTATTCGGCTGCACATGACGTCTGCGTATCGGGTTTTCAATCCCCATTGTTTCTCCTAAGGTGCAATCCGTGACGGATAGTGGGCCGAATTATAGCCTAGTCCCATCCTTGTTTCAACTCACTGCATCTGGACAACCTCTGTTAATTTTGGTAAAGTAGGCTGGACGCAATCCGAATTATGCGGCCTTATATGAATCCTTCGGACCATATAAGACCTAGCATTCCTCGGAAGAGCGCAAAAATGAGCAAGCTAATTTTTGCCGCTCATCGCTCGAAATGCGGCCTTATCGTCTAACGGTTAGGACATCAGGTTCTCATCCTGGCAATCCGGGTTCGATTCCCGGTAAGGTCACCAAATCGGAACTAAAACGGAAACGGTCGCCCTGTCGGGCGGCTTTTTCGGTGGCGGCGCGGAGCGCCTGCCAGCGGTTTTTCAGGGGGGGGATAAGAAATTGGTCGTCATTTATGACGACTTCTTTTTGTCGCATTTGTAGGTTCGACCCGAAGATTTCGAGTAAGAGCGACTTTTTCGCTAGTAAGTCATCACTTTTTGCAATTTTACAGATAGAAACGGCAGTTTCTATCCATTGTTTCATCGGTTCGACCCACGTCGAAACGCCAAGTGCCGTTTGCTCGATTTGCTCCTGCAAAAGTTTCTTTTCGCCCAGTATTTCGGCTCGCTTGGCTTGGTATAGTTCGCGCTCCACGTCGCCGTCTAGGTAACTATCAAGCAGACGCTGCAACTTTTCGGACAGCTGCGCGATACTAGCTTGCAAGGCTTTAGTTACGGTCGCATATTGGGTCTGCTCTTTGGCTTCGTCCTCACGTATCAGGTCGCGCAGCTTGTCCGCCCACGCGGTGGGCATAGCGTAGCTCTGTAGTAATACAGACACTTGCTTGTCCAGCTCCTCGGCTCTGATGTGCGGCTCTCGGCAAGCTACTGTTTTGCTCTTGCGAGTACAGCGGTAGTAGGTATAGACATGTACATTACCGTTTTTCTGCCGCTTTATGCGTGTTTCTGCGGTAAACATCATACCGCACGAGCAATACACCGAGCCGCACAGTGGCTGGGGGTTGTTGGCTTTTCTGGTTGGTTTGCCGCGCTGGTGTAAGACAGCTTGCACCTTGTCGAATAGCCGTTTTGAGATAATACCCGTATGCTTGCCCTCATGGACTTCGCCAAGATACAGAAAATGTCCATAGTAAAACGGATTTGATAGCATACGCGTTACGCGAGTGCGCGAGTGGGGTTTGCCTCCTGTGGTCTTTTTGCCACGTATCATGCCTTGTTTTGTTTGTATGCCATTGGCATACAGAAAGTCGGCGATTTCGTCTAATCGTTTATCACCGCGAGCATACAGCTCGAACGCCCCCTGCACGATCGGCGCAGTCTTGCGGTCAATCTTTATGGTTTTTGTTCGCAGGTCGTTATAGTAACCGAGCGGTGCGCCTCGTGGGTAGCGTCCGTCGCGTACCATTTGCCGCAAGCCTCGTTTGGTATTGAGCGATAGGTTATCGACATACTGTTTAGAGGCGTTAAACTCATTGGCAAGCATATATTTGCCTTGTGGCGTGTTCTCGAACCAAAAGTGCGGAAACTTTAAGTCAATCAGCACATACTCATCGAGCATGTAAATAATCTTGCCGCTATCTATACTATTACGAGAAAGTCGGTCAGGCATCCACGCTAAAATCCCGTTAGCCTCGCCAGCCTCTATGCGTTCTAGCATTTTGTTAAACTTCGGACGCCCTGGCTTTTTCGCTGTTTGTTTTTCTATAACCGTCTCGATAATATGTACGTCCATACGATCAGCAAACTCTTTGAGTTCGGTAATCTGCGCCGCAATGGACAATACCTGTTTATCTTCTACGTCCGTACTCTTGCGGACATACAAAAAATATATAAGTTTTTGCGCGATAGGTAACATACAACCCTCCCAACTTAAAAGGCTACTCCGCTTGGAAAACAATTCAGCATACGCCAAATAGTTGCGAAGTAGCCGTTTAAGCCTACAAAAATAGCATATGCCTTGAATTGTTTTCCATTTATCAGTATACCACGCTACGGACGCGGAGCGTGTCGGCTATGCCGACTAACAAAAAGAACCATGCCGTAGGCATGGCAATTTCTTACCTCCCCCCAGAAAAACCGCTGGCAGGCGCTCCGCGCCGCCACCGAAAAAGCCGCCCGACAGGGCGACCGTTTCCGTTTTAGTTCCGATTTGGTGCGATTTTACGCCGAAGTCCGAACCGATTTCCGAGAAAATCCCTAAGCTCAGCCCCGACGCCTGCGGGCGCACGCGCCCGCTCGCCCCACCAGAAAAACCCTTTGCCTATTTTTTTATTTTTCCCCGCCGAATTTCTTTTTTGAAACTGAAAAGGGTGTTTTCTGGTGGTGGCGATTATCTGCATCTATTGCCTAGCAAAAATACGGTGTAAATAGTACAATCATGACAAGCATTTATGCTAGACCTAAACCAAACGCAAGTTTGGCATGGTCGTCAAATCAACAAAGAGAAACAGCTCGTCATGAGTACTTCTCTTTGTTGTCATTGCTGGAAACGGCAGTGGGTAGCTCTCGGGCTGCCGCTCGTGGCGGGCTTTTTGGTTCGCTACATCCATTCAACAAAGTATAGCAATAGGAGACCAGCGACATGACAGAAAATAGTAAAATGGAACAATCGGAGAGTCAGGGGCTTGCGATAGCATCGTTAGTTCTTGGTATTCTGGCAATTATTACTTGCCTAGTGCCGTATATCAGCATAGCTCTTGGAGTTATAGCGATTATTCTTGGTGTAATTTCTGTCAAAACGAAGGGTCGCAAGAAGGCAATTTCAGGAATTGTTACGGGAAGTGTCGGAGTGGTTTTAGCTATTATCGTGTCCGTCATGACTTTCGTAGCACTTCCAGCTCTACAAAAAAATCAACGTGACACAGCACGCAAAAATGATGTAAGCATAGCGTCTAGTGCGGTTGCTACATATTCGTCAAATAATCGTGGACAAATGCCAGATAGTGCTGTTGATTTAAGCCAATATATTACCGACCTAACTCTTATATCAGTTGAAAGCGAAGGCACGCCGACAACCGACACGGCTATTTACAAAAAAGGTGCGAACTGCGATGGAACAGCCTCAGGTCGTGCATATGCAATAACAGTGCTCCTAGAAAACGGCTCAGAGTACTGTCAGGGGTCATAGAATACGATGGAACGATTTTTCACCGGACTTATTACAACACTCAGCATACCTATTCTTCTGCTAAACGTTTTAGGCGGTATCATCGGGGGTATTTGGCTCATGGTTGCCGGTGAGTGGTCATTATTCATAGGCGGCTTACTCTACATGATGTTTGGTGCAATGATTATCGGTCTATTTCTTATGCCTAGCTTACTTTTTGCCGCACCAGCGGCAGCATTTGCTGAAAAGCGCAAATACGTGCTGTTTTTCATCTTTGGCTTGCTTGGGATTGCATACACCTATGGACTTATTGCGGTATCTACATACTACGTTGCGGATATTGCCTTGAGTTCTCAATCTGCGCCACTTTGGGCAAGTCTACTGTGGCTTTATGCGGTAGTTCTTGCGCCGTGGCAATATATGGCTTCAAAAGAACAAGATAACACCTCAACAGGTATGACAACATTCTTTCTTGCGCTTGGTGTTCTCGCATTGATGGTTTGCATTGGCATATTTGGCATGACACTTGGTCAGGCATTTCCTGTGCTTGTTGTAATCCTTGTAATATCTCTGGTTATGCAATTGCTTTTCACTTACGCGCTTACTCGTGCCGAGAAACAAGCGACTCGACACGAAGATGGAGATGTCATAGATATTGAACAGACAGACGACAATAAACGAACTTGGGGAGATTTAGAATAATGCAACTTCCACACTCAAAAACTCGTCAAACGTATATAGATCAAATTAAAGTCGTCGAGGCGAACCTCAAAGACGCGACATCTGGCGAGAAAGACAAGGCGTTACTTGCTCAAGTGCAAAAACGACTCGATTCTCTGGCTGAAAAATATCAATTTAGCGAAGAAATTGGCACAGCAAGATACAAGCTCTACGAATTGCAGGCGTTAGTTCATTATTTTAACGGTCATGACGATGACGCACTAGATTTTATCAATCAAGCCATAGATACGCGCGGCGAAACATATGCAAAAGCAGAAAAAATCAAACAGCGATTATCACTTGGCGACTCTCATGTTACAAAAACTGTAAATCCCGATAAAATTACGAAAGAACAGCGACGCGAACAAAAAATTGGGCTTGAAGGTTGGTTGGCGCTTTTTACCGTCGGCATTATCTTAGCCGTAGTTCTTCACTTAGTGGCTGTAGGTTTTGGATTTTATAATTTAGGCAACCTAGGTAATACAGCTGATGACTTTGCAGCCAGCTTACTTGGTCCTTACTATACTTTCTTAATGCTTGCTTCGTTTGCGATGGCTTCTCTATCTGCTTGGCTACTATACTTACTGTTTAAGTGGAAGCGATTAGCTCGCTGGGTCGGTATTATTCTACTCTCGCTATCAATACTGATATACTTCATCGATTATATGTGGTATGCAAATCTAATGTCCCAGATATCTGGACTTGACCCCCAAAGGGGTGACGCTAGCGTAGGTTGGGCTATTGTATGGATAATATATCTCTGCGTTTCAAAGCGAGTCAAAAGGACGCTCACGAAATGACGCAGCACAAAGAAAACTATTCATGGATTTATATCGGGCTTGCAATACTTATTGGCGGCACGATTCTGTATTTCCTCTTTTTCTCACCTAGTTCTGGCTACGTCAAAATCAAATATCGTGATGACAAAGTAAATATTTCAGCAAGTAACTTTGAACCTCTCAATAAATCAGACTCAACTGTTAAAGGTGCATGGTACGACGGTAACAATGAATATATGGTTATAAAGTTGAATGGCACATATTATCACTATTGCGGTATGCCAAGCAGCGCATGGCGCAACTTTTCATCTTCAAGCTCGCTTTATTCTGCCTACCAAGACGACATCAAAGGCAATTTTGATTGTCGTGTAAATCCTGTACCGAGTTATGACTGATGAAAAATAATATTTCGATCAACAAGTTTTTACTCATCGGCTTGATTGCCGCCGCGTTAGCTGGTGGCAGCTACGCAGGCTTTTACTACACTAGCCAACATTACGAGGCAAAGGAAAGCGCAAGGCTCGCACAGGAAGAAGAAACCGACCGCAAGAACTTGATTTGCGAAGCTCGAGTGCAACGCGGTAAAACAGGCGACGTTAAAAGTGACTATTTCATTTTTGAGCGGAGCGAAAAAGAGGACGATTGCAAAAGGTTTATAGAGTATAAGAATATACCCGATGATACCGAGGGATTTTGGCTAGGGTTTTAAGGAGATAAAATGAATTTACCGAAAGACAGCGCACATAAAACAAAACATCACGAACCAAAGCGACAGACTTGGGTCGCTGTTCTGGCGATTATCGCTATTGTCATTAGCGTGGCTAGTGCTGGTTTTTCGGCGTTAGTATATTTCAATACACCGCTTCAAATCAATAACTATGTACAATCACACAAAGACGAATTAAAGGGTGCAGACGGTCAAGATGGGCGTGATGGTATGGATGGTCGCAATGGCTCAAACAGCTACTCTCCGACTCACTGTAGTAGCTATGATTATGGCTACGGTTATTCGTCAACTAATTGTTATTAGACGAGGGGTTTATGTGTCGCTTAAGCGACACATGGCGGCTTCGCCGCCTGAGCGAAGCCTCGACGCCTCTGCCATTTATGGCAGTCGAACCACCAGAAAACACCCTTTTCAGTTTCAAAAAAGAAATTCGGCGGGGAAAAATAAAAAAATAGGCAAAGGGTTTTTCTGGTGGGGCGAGCGGGCGCGTGCGCCCGCAGGCGTCGGGGCTGAGCTTAGGGATTTTCTCGGAAATCGGTTCGGACTTCGGCGTAAAATCGCACCAAGAAAAGCACCCGTCATAAGACGGGTTTTTTTCTTGGTGACCTTACGCGCGGAATTGAACCCGGATGCGAGATGCTCTCAGCATCGCGCGAATCCGGGTTCGGCGTAGTGAACGAAACGAAAGAAAGCGCCGAAGGCATTTTCTTGAGCGAGTGAGCGAAGGAGCGGAGATTTCTATAAGAAATCGGAGCGATGTCCCGGTAAGTTATATCATCCTTTCATCGCCCTCATAAATCCACAAATTAAAAAGCCGGAGCCGTAGTTTGCTTTTGCAAAACCACGACACCGGCCGGCTAACAGAACACGCATACCGATGAGCCCTAAAGCCATCCAGTACCCGTACAAAGGTGTGTACACACGATCCAATCGTTCACTGCTCTGTGTGACGCCGTTTACGTTTGTCAGTGACACTGAATACCACAGCCGCTACGCTCAACACTGCAAGTGTAACTAGAACCGGGTAAGCAACCTGTGCAGGCAGAATATCTTCATACCGCCAAGCAACATCGTGCCCATTCAACAACAGGTATATAACTGCCGGTACTGCGGAGGCAACGAATAGGGTAGCTCCGAAACTTTTCGTCAGCAATTCTGACTCATCGCGCCAAAGTACCGTTAAAACAGCTAGCGGAACCACTACTACCGCATACAGCAGGAGGATCGGCGGAATTGTGCCCATCGACAAAATATTATGAATTACAGCATCCATGTCGTCTCCTTTGACGAGTGTTCTGTGGATGTGAGGTACAACACCCCACCGTGTGCCCCTATTTGTACAGCAAAAAGCAATAATTTGCAATAAAAAAGCCGAGACTGCAATCCGATTCTACGAATTACAGTGCTCAGCTTTGCTTGCGTTTGTTCTTAATACCACGTCGCCACGCGGCAAGCCACCTGATGACCACTACCGTCACAAGCGATACTACATACCATGAAGCGCGCACCAACACGGGCGCATTCACGATGTATGTCACCACCATGACAATGAGCGGCAATGAAAATGACCACCAAACGCGACCATATCGTTGCTTCGACAGCACGAGTAACAATAGCGTCATTACAGCCAGTGACAGCAGCACCGACACGTTTCACCCCTTTAAGGTATCGCTCTGTTGGACATCAACAGCTACTAATAGTTTCATATAAAATTGCAACTTTGTCAATGCCCAGAATGACCGACCAGCGGCAAAGTCTTTTGCATTTTTTTCAGAAGTTTACTATACTTAGTATATTAATTACGCACAGGAGGAACTATGAATCCAATAATCGTCGATGTTCGCGAACCAAGCGAATACGCCCGCGGGCACGTAGCTGGCGCACTCAATATACCGCCAGCCAAAATCATGGCCGGAGCCAGTGATCTGGCCGGAGTTGAAAAGAATGCCGAAATCGTACTGTACTGCATGTCCGGCAGTCGCTCTAACGCCTCTATGCACGTGCTACGTTCACAAGGTTTCACAAAT
Organism: Candidatus Nomurabacteria bacterium; assembly: GCA_023898645.1. Taxonomy (NCBI): domain Bacteria; phylum Candidatus Nomuraibacteriota; species Candidatus Nomurabacteria bacterium. The sequence goes on from CP060232.1 coordinate 792,649, forward strand.
CTCAAAAATGGCATTAACGCTCAACAAGTCGCTACAAAATACGATCTCGAAATCGTCCGTTAGATCAATAGTCAGCGGTTAAATCAGGGTGCTCACATCATGCGAGCACCCTGATATTATTTATGAGACTTTTACAACTCTTTATAAAAATTGTATAATATAAATATATTCAATCTCGGTAATCCAACCGCGTGTGAATAGTCTGTGTTTTTAAACACACGTCACAATTCAATCGAGAGACAGGAATGCTATGAAACGTTTGTTTTGTGCATTATTAGTAGGACTACTGAGTATTCTCGCCGCAGTCTTCGGTGCCTTTTCGGCGAATGCCGTGATAGCAATACCGCAGATCAGTGCGGACGTCGTCGCCTATATGGGACCGACATTCGACCCGACCGGTCGTATAGCATACGAAAAGGCGAAACCCTACTTCGGTCAAATCAATGACGGTAGAGAAGTGCAATTTATCGAGTATCCAGCTGGCCTGTGGCCAGCAACAGGACCCGGTACTGACACTCTCGACGAATCAGTAAAAAGTGGTACGTCGAGTGCTATTGCCTTGATCAACGCCGATGTGCAGGACGGGCATAAAGTTGCGCTACTGACTGGCTCGCAGGGTGCTGTTGTATTCACTGAAGTAAAGAAATACTACGACAGCCTGCCACCGGACCAGTCGCTACCGGCAGACACGTTCATGATGATACTAATTGCCAACCCTGATCGCCCCAACGGCGGCATGTTGTCTCGTTTCCCGGGACTACATATTCCAGGCTTGAACATCACGTTCAACGGACCGACGCCAAACGATCAATTTGTAACCTACGATGTAGGAAATGCCTACGACGGCTTTTCGAACTTTCCGCGGTATCCGCTCGATTTGCTCTCAACAGTAAACGCCATTATGGGTATCACGTACGAGCATGGCACACCGCCAAATGTATTCGATCCAAACGTAGACGTATCAACATCCGTAGTGGGCAATACGACGTATTACCTCATCATGCCAGAGCACCTGCCGTTACTTCGTCCGTTGTACGACGCAGGGTGGGGTGGAGTTGCGAACGTCATTGAACCGCTTCTGAGAGTATGGGTAGACGCAGGTTACGACAACAATGATCCGCGGTCAAACCCAGGGCTTCCGGAATCGGCACGACTTTTCATACCGCTACGCAACATCGTCACGGCTTTGAAAAAGTCGCCTGATGCAATCATGGAAGGACTCAACACGATTCCCGCCAGTATTCATCAGTTCCTCTCGCATCCCGTCGCCAACACGAGCGACACGGTGAAGGGAACAGTGCGAGAAGTTAAGAGTCTGACAGCAATCGGAACGCAAAAGATTCGCTCAACAACAGGCTTGACTGTGCCCAGCCAACCTAACGTTACGGGCAAACCAACTTCCGTCAAATCTGTCAGTTCGTTCAAACCGGGAGATGGCGTGAAAAAAGCCGTTTCAGCAAGCCATAGAACGAATCGCCCACAGCCAACCAATCGTCGACATTCTTCCGTCGGCAAAGCTAGGGCTGGCAGAAGCTAAGTCCATCTAAACTTTCGATTGAAGCAACCCCGCTCAATGCGTCCAAGCCATGGATGTAGTGAAGCGGGGTTCTTTATTTTGCTATATCATAGATTGTTATTTTTTTCACAGTTATGGTAAAGTACTCCAATTTACTATAGTCAGGTTGTACAATATAGGTATATGCTCTTCTATGAAAACGTCGACGAACTGACACTACTCAACGACGCAATCGGTGCGAGCGATATGGCATGGTGGGTCATGGAATTTCCAAGCGGAGTTGTCTTTTTTCACCCAAACAAAGTTAAAATGCTCGGCTTCAGCGAGCAAGACGCAGATAGATTTGCACACTATTCATCATTTACGGACCGCATACACAAAGATGATTACGACAAAACGATGCAGGCCATGCGTAATCACTTGCAAGGCAAGTCAGGTCGATACGAAGCGTCATATCGCATCAAAGCAAAAGACGGCACTTATCGCCGTTTTTTTGACCGCGGAAAAATCGTCGCTCGCGACAAAGAAGGCAACGTAGCACTCGCCGGAATTGCCATAGAAGTATTAGACGAAACCTTGCCTATAGCAACTCGGCAAAAAAGTAGTAAGTCGGCCAAATGAAAGAGCCCCGCCCGTACAGTCACCCATGAGGGCGATACTGTACGAACGGGGCTTTTGATTAAATCGGATCAGGAACCGCTACGTGACGCGCGTCGTGACGACGAATGCTTGACTGAAGACGAAGCACTCGCACCAGAAACTTGCGTGTTACGGTGAGCCACCGCATTGCTTCGGTTCAGAGCATGCTTCAAACCATCACCCGGCTTCCATTGACTGCCTGCCGACCGCTTATTGTCGTTCGACACGAGAGCAACGTTTCTATCAACACTTGTCATCCTCGGCCTACGTGGCTTCAGTTGCGTGCTAGTAGAAGGCGTGTTATCGGGCTGACTATTACTAGTCGGCCGATCGCTTACCGTGCTACCACTATTCGTCGTTGAACTCGGTAAAGCTGTCGACGGATGCAACTCGGTTTGCAAGGTATTCACACCCTGCTTGACCGAATCCGCAAACTGCGGCAACGTCTGGAAAAAGCGCTGAATCGACGATCCCGGCTGGAATGTCGTCGGCGTACCTTGATTTGTTCGGTCGTAACCGAGCTCCACGAAGTACTTCAGTACTGGTTCCATCGCATCAATTAACGGTGTCTGAGTACGACCCATTAACGCTGCAATATTGCGAAGCGGTTGAAGCAGAGGCAACGACTTTGCCGGCTCCATGATATACGTCGTGTTGCCGCTAGTCTCAACCCAATTCTCTGGGCTGTTAACGTCAACGTTCAGGTAATCACCATGAATTGCACCTGCATCTGCGATTATGTTCAACATCGCAAATACATTTAGCGGGTCTACAGGAAAGTCCGCAAACAAGTCATACTGACGCACAACGTCCGTCACCTTGTACTGGCTTTCGGGCGTCGCACCGCTAAATGGCACACCGATCACTGGGATGTAAATCCCGGGGACTCTGGCTAACAACCCACCGTTTGGCCGATTAGGATTCCCAATCAAGACAAACGACACATCATTCGCAGCAGGGGCACTCGGATCTTTACCATTTGCATGATCGTTCAGCCACAGATTAACAACTGTTGCTCCTTGAGAATAACCAAACCCGACAACGCCCAAATCGACGCTCGCGTCGATGAGACAGTTCAGATTTGCATTACCGATAGCAGTTGATACTGCAAACAGCGGATCACCACTGCCGGTAAACGCTCCCATGGATCGAGGATACTGGTCTGTGACCCAACCATCTACTGCTTGGGCGTGAACCCATCCCTGCAACTCCTGTTGCAATACTGCAGTCGATTTTGCATCAATTTCAGCGGGAACATCACCAGGTCTAGTACCCGGCACCATGACAACAACAGCTGTCAGCACGATGGCCGATACGGCTTTAAGTGCAGCCATACTGCACCATATTGCTAGCGTCACCAGAGCTCCCATGAGCCCCGAACGCATTCGCGATAGCGTCATACTCCACCTTCCGATTTGTCATACCCGTCGCTACAACGGGTGGGGGAACATTCAAACGTATACTTTCGTACAAAGCTCGAATTAATATTATTATAGCATAAAAATGATAAAAAGTAAATCAAGTGATATGAAAGGCCCCGCATTTACGAGGCCTTTTTGGGGCTAGTAAATACGGGGCTACATGAAATAACGAGCGCGCTCGGCAGTTCGTGCATCCACGAAACTATCGAGTCGTCGTTTCTCGTCGGAAAAATCGAGATCCAAGGCAGCGTCCTGCAGTCGCTCAAAAAGCCGATCAGCCCAAGCACTCCATTTGTTATCGAGTGCTTCAAACTTCTCAACATCCGGCGCGTACAGGAAGTTCGCCTCCTCGATGATCAAGTCTTCCGCTTGCTGGCGCTGCTCATCAAAGTTAACGCCATATGCCTGCTCGTGACGCTTGAAGTACTCCATGAGTTCGATAAGCGGCTCAATCAAGCCGAGTAGGTGAGCGGCCATCGTTCTCGGATGTACGTTTACACCGGTGTTCGTCAATGTCACGCGGGGCTCTGCGGTGTTATCCACCACTGATTTCTCCTTCTGTAAGGTGCTCTCTTTCGACTTATTTATTATAACATATTTTGTGAAAAAATAAATCTACAGTAGCCTAGCATTGACGATAAGAACCATCGTTACCACGAAACCCGTAATGAGATTGAGCCAGATAAACCGTCGCCATGCCTTATTTACCATTCCTGACGTTTTGTCCGTAACGTGCAAATAAGGCGCAACATTCGCTGCATATAAAAGCCCTGTCGCTCCTACAATCGCTGGCAACAAGCCTAACGTCATCATTATGGCACTGCTTGCAAGGTATAAACCAAACACTATACGCGTCGTAGCTCGTGCGCCAAAAACCGTAGCAACCGAGGCCAATTTACCTTCGCGATCAGGTATGATGTCTTGCACTGCACCAAGCGCATGGCTAGCCACGCCCCATAAAAAGAAAGCTACGACAAAGGGTATGTACTCGGGTTTAAAGCCCGTCAGTACCATGGCATACACCATAGGACCGACAAAATGAATGCTACTCGTTACCGAATCAAGCACAGGTATTTCTTTGAAACGAAGTCCGGCCATCGAGTAAGCAAGTACAAAAAAGACCAGCGCCACAAGAACCGCATTTGAAACTACCGTGCCCGTCGCAAACAGCCACACGACAAAAGGCAACGTACTCAACGTCGAGGACCACAGAATCGTCGGATGAAACGCTTTTTGCTCACGTGCGCCTTCTATGCCTCCTTTGCGCGGATTGCGCATGTCAGACTCATAGTCAAACACATCGTTTACGCCATACATCAACAAATTGTAAGGGATCAAGAAAAAGAGCGTCGCCACCCAAAACGTTATGTCGAGAGTACCGCCAGTTACCACATACGCCGCTGCAAATGGGTAGGCCGTATTCGGCCACGAAATCGGACGTGAAATTACAAACAATTTTTTAAGTGCATCAAACATGTTTTTCTCCTAATTTATGCCAAATCGTCGGTACTATAATTGCCGCCAAAAGTGCATACATAAAATCCTCTATCGGTGCGACGCCAATCCGCAACCCAAGTATCTTGTGCGGATCATAGTCAACAATCGACAAGCCCACAATCGCGTTGTCAAATACCGCCGTCAACACCAGCAACACAACCATAGTGGCAACAACGGCACGAGACAATTTGCTCAAACGTACTCGCGCAATGGTAAGCACCAGAGCCATAACAACCAAGTTCAAAACTACATATGTGGCCATTTTTTTCGTACCCCCTGGTAAACAACAAGCGCACTATAGCAAAGCAACGTCAGGAAAAACAATTCTTCGACAGGAAATTCAGGAAGCAAACGGAGCGGAAGTGTCAGCTGACTGCCACCATGGAAAAATATACCGAGTGCTATTCCCAAAAGATCCCACACGACAAATATCGCTACGGCTATCGCGAGTGTCTGCAGCGTCCGTTTTCGATCATGCCAATACGCCAATTCGTAGCGCCAATCAATCACTGCCATGCCACAAATGCCGACCAGCAAAAATACCAAATAGCTGAATTGAATCATGATCTATCTTTCACTATTTTTTTGATACTTTTTATCGGGCCACCGCGCTTGTCGCCAGCTAGTCGTTTGTATACCAACTCAGCGCCAATCAAGCACATCGGCAAACCAATACCGGGAGTTGTCGAACCTCCCACATAGTAGAGGCCTTTGACCTTTTTGCTGACATTTGGCGTGCGAAACATCGCGCTCTGGCGCAGCAAGTGCGAAGGTCCCAGGGCCGTCCCTTGCCATGCGTTGTACTTGGTCACAAAATCATTCGGACCGAAAAGTTCCTTTACCACCACGCGCTCACGAAGATTTTCGACACCCATTTTTTGCTCAATCATTTCAAGATACTTGTCGGCAGCCGTCTTCAACTCTTTGTCGGTCAACGACAGTCCGGCTGGTAGTGGCACAAGCACAAATACGTTTTCGGAACCTTTCGGCGCGACAGTCGTGTCGCTCGCACTTGGTTTGCACACGTATACAGACGCCGGCCAAGGAAGTTTCTTGGTTTCAAATATACTGTCAAAATTGTCTTTCCAATCTTCAACGAAAAACAAGTTGTGGTGCTCCATTTGTGGCAGTTCACCTTTGACCCCCAAGTACATCAGCAAGGCGCTAGGCCCGGCCTCACGCTTGTCCCAATACGACGCAGGGTAGGAGCGGTCAGGCTTGTCGAGCAATTTTGTTTCCGTAAAATGCAAGTCCGCGTTTGATATGACAATATCCGCGCTCACGCGAGTTCCATCTTGTAGCGTCACGCCAGTCGTGCGCCCATGCTTGGTATCGATATGCTGTACCGGCGTCTTGTAGTGGTATTTCACGCCAAGTTCATGGCCCAGTTTCACCATGCTTTCAATGATCGTATACAATCCGCCTTTCGGGTAATACACGCCCTCGCGAAAATCGAGCGCACTCATGAGACTGTAAATTGCAGGTGCGGCAAACGGCGACGAACCAAGAAACACCATAGGGTATTCTAAAATCTGTCGTAGCCGCTGGTCGGTCACGTATCTACTCACGTATTTGTCTATCGACGTAAATGCCAGCTTGGTCATCAGATGGCCGCGCTTCACCACATCAAACTTGGCAAAATCACGCGGCGACGAAAAGTTCGTATACAAAAAGTGCTTGAGCGATAGCCTATAAATATCATCACCACGCGACACATAGCGACGCAGCTTTTCGCCGGCTCCTGGCTCTATAGCCTCAAATGTTAGGGCGTCTCGCTCTTCGTCGCTCGTCACCATGACTGGCGATTCGTTTTCAAAAAACACTTTATATGCCGGCGACAGTCGTACAAGGTCGAGCTCATTCGCAACTGATTTGCCAAACAATTCAAAATAATGCTCAAAAACTTCCGGCATCAAATACCACGACGGGCCAGTGTCAAAACGAAAGCCATCTATTTCCATCATGCCCGCACGTCCGCCAGCTTGGTCGTTCTTTTCATACACGGTCACATCGTAGCCGGCCTTGGCCAGCATATTCGCCGTTGCCAAGCCGCCAATACCCGCTCCGACTATCACAACTTTTGTCATCGTTTTACACCCTCGCGTAGCAACGTACGTACCATCAATGTCAGCTTGCGGCGAGAAGGCAATCGTATGCGAGTAGTCTTGATCACGTCCGCCGGAGTATTCTCAAGCTTCTTGAGCAACTCCGCATAATACACATAGCTCATCATCGTTGCTCGACGACTCGTCACAGGCAACTGCTGCAGGGCAGGGAGGGCTTTGGCAAAGTCTTGTTTGATATCGTCGACAATCGCTTGCTTTGCTGTGTCGTCAAATTCTTCGTAGCTAACACCCGGAAAATACAGTCGCCCCAGCTCTTTATAATCAGCCGCCATGTCACGCAAAAAATTAACCTTTTGATACGCCGAGCCTAGCGCCGCCGCGCCATCGCGAAGCGCATCGTACCGCTCCTTGTCGCCGTCTAAAAAAACTTTCAAGCACATCAGCCCGACCACTTCGGCAGAACCATGTATGTACTTTTGATAGTTTTCTGGCACGTATGTTTGCGGGTGTAAGTCCATGCGCATACTCGCAAAAAACGGACCAATCAACGACTTGTCGATATTATACAGCGCTGCAGTTCGGGCAAAGGCATGTACCACAGGATTAGTACTATAGCCAGACTGTATCGACGCATATGTCGTTGCTTCTAGGTCGTCTAGCAGTGTCGCGGCGTCCGCTCCTTTGTAAGTATCGACGATTTCATCGGCGATTCGCACCAGCCCGTAAATCGCATATATATGCTTTTGCATAGCCTGCGGAAACAACCTGCTACTCATACCAAAAGATGTCGAATACCTCAGTGTCAGGTGCTTACTGTTTTCGTACGCAACGTCGTCGTACAACTCCATCAGTGCGAACGCTCCGTCACTTTTGCCACAAGTTTTTCAAATTCATTTACATATTCGGCGCTTATCTGCATATCAGCAATGGCCTTGCGCGCAGTCTCGGCATATTCGTTTGCAAGATCAATCGTCGCTTGTTTGGCACCAGTAGATTCAAGCAAATTATATACAGCCGCAACACCCGCGTCGGTTGCGTCACGGTTGCCAAACCACTGCTCAAATTCTTTCTTTTCATCATCGCTCATGGCCGCTAGTGCTCGCTCGACCATGTAGGTCATTTTGCCTTCGCGTATGTCGCTCAACGTCGACTTACCAGTCTTTGCTTCATCGCCAAATACTCCCAGTAAATCATCAACCAGCTGAAACGCAACACCAAGTGAAAGAGCATATTCGTAGAGCGCCTCTCTCTGTTTTTCGTTAATACCAGCAAGTGTCGCACCGGCAAGTAGTGGCGCAACAAACGAATAGCCGGCAGTTTTGTAACGCGCGACCTTGAGCGCGTCTCCTTCGCGATAGGGCATAAAGCTCAGCTCGGTATCGAGCAATTCGCCACCAGCAACCTCAAAAATACTATGAGCCAAAAAACCTTGCGCTATGATCTTGTCTTTGTCGCTCAGCATACTCGAAGCGATCATCTGATGTGCGCCCGATATCATCAGGTCGCCACCCAGCAGCGCCGCACTATGCGAAAAGTGCACCAAATCATCAGGAGTTTTTGCATACTCCGCATATACATTTTTGTAGACACCTGCGACATTCGCCGTGCCGTAGCGCGTATAATCGCGATCGATAATATCGTCGTGTACAAGTAGGCTAAAATGCAATAGCTCTTGTGCCGCGGCAATGGGAATCATTTTTTCTACGTCCTTGCCGCCAAATGCCTCGTAGGCAAGCATCGTCATGCGCGGTCGAAGGCGTTTACCACCCGAGCGAATCAGTTTATACAGGGTTTCCCACAAGCGTTTGTACGACGGGTCTATACGCGCAGCGTAATCAATAGAACGTTCAAAAAAGCCATATAAAGTCTGGTTTACAGAGTTAACGGTACTAGTCCGGTGCTGGGTTTGTGCCATTTCTATACATTATATAGTATTTTCTCAGTTCAATCTGTATGCTTTCTTAAATTTTTTGCATCGCTAGGGGAAATGTTGTTAAATGAACCTATGAAACGAGGTGAATTCAGTGACAAAGAACAGCTTGTCCTAGCCGGGCTCGACTTTGACCGTTACAGCGATCCTGTGGCTAAAAGTATCGGCGACTGGCACGAGGCATTCGATCGCTGGAACCATCAATTACATTTAGTACACTACGGGGAAGGAGGGCGTACGCAGGCCGAAGCCGACGTTAAACTAGCACACCTCCAAGATGGCTACACCCAGGCATTTGAGCATGCGGCTCGGCAGGTAGCGGCCGACAGCCCCATAGAAGAAAGTGCCGTCGACACTTTGCATAATCTCTTTCGCGCCGAAGAACAGCGCCGATTGACGCACGTGAGCCAGTGGTACACGACCGAAAAGCTACAGCCGTCATCGGACGAATATTTTCACGACATAGTCATGCCATTTGCCGACCCAGAAGGCAAAACAATCATACACAGCAACGACGAATTTGTGCTCAGCCAAGAAGCCGCCCTAGAACTTTATCGCGCTCGACTAGAAGACCATTCACGCGCCATACTGCTACAAAAATACCGCAACCTAGCCGAAAGCGGACGCAACATCCGCAGCGTAAATCGTAAATTTTACACGGCGCTCGGAGCCGTTGGTCTTGGCTCGTTTTGGGCTGCATTTCGCGCCTTTAGACCAAAGCGAAAATAGTTTAAAAGTCGTTTTCTAACTGTCGCATGCGCTCCACCAGCATACCGCGCACTTTATATAAGTCGTCCAGCGTCAGGTCATATATTCCGCTAGGTGCGCCGTCGTGCCTGCAATCAATTGCAGCATAGTATCGTCCGCGCGCATATAATTCTAACTCGTCCAGCTCGGCTTCGCTCAACATTTTTTCAGACATAATCCGAACTTCGGCCAATTTCATATCTAACTCATATTCCGGTATGTTCCCGTGCAATATGCGTACCAAATTACTCACTTGGCCTGGATGAATTTTGCGCAGCAATTCATCTTCATCGTCATCATCTTGCTCGACCGCAACGCTCACGCCGCCCCACATTTTGTTATCAATACCAAGCGCCACATTGTACGCCTTCGCCAGGCCGTCTTCGATATCCATCACGCTAGCAACCATAGCCATGCCGGCTTTACCTAGCTGCAGCACCGTAAATGAAACCCCGCGGCTGCTACCATTTTCAGACCTGTATTGTGACATAGCAAACCAGCCGTCGCACGCAGGCACATCACCAATCATAGCCAGTTCAATCATCATTTCTTCAGCCGTTTTCACTGATTTCAATTGTGGGTACAGCCGCTCCAGAGAATCCGAATACAATGCATGGATCTGGTTGTATGCAAACTGTCGATCGCTTTCATCTTGTGAGTCCGAAAACATCTGAAGCTGCTCCCAAGTTGCGCGCCAGATGTCCGATCTTTGGTCGTCTTCTTCGCCTTCGTCTATCAGCAAATCCTGCACAATCTCAATGACTTCAACGGCAAGTGACGCCCGTTCATTGTTTTGCGACGATTCCGGTTGCGAAGATTCGTGGTTTGTCATGGGTTTATATATACCACACATTTATGGCAACAAATACCGACAGGCGTTGTAATGTTTAAACAAAACTGTATAATTTGCGCATGGAATCGGAGCCAAAAACTCCCGACAACTTTACCGACTACGAGCAGTTCGCAGTAGAGATCTTTGACGGCGTAGACGAACTATTTGCACAGCGTAACATACCATCTATCTATGAAAAAATTTCCGACCGCCACTCCGTCGTCGAGCTTACAGTCGAGGAGCTAGAGCAAGTCGGCCCACTACTCGAAAGCTACGCGATAGACGCACCAAATTCAGTCAATATCACCATCAACGGCCACAATCCGTTTTACAAAGGCGCGCACGAACCAGGCTCACTCGTAATCACCACGAACCACTGGGACACTTTCGGCAATGATGTCAAAAGCAAGTACACAATTTGGATCGATCGCAACTACACCCAAGCAATCGAAGCCATCATTGACGTCAAAATTGGTAACCAGATATTCGCAAACAACGAGCGCATCGGCAGTATTGAGCAGCGCGCCTTGCGCGGACTCATCAACTATCTTAAACAAACAACGAAGTAGCAACACATGCAGTCAAACAACAAACTACGCGTCGGAATCTATCGAGACATCGAAACCCCGGAAACAAACATCGGGGGAGCGGTCGTAGCAATCGACAATCTACGCGAAAAATACAAAAATATTGAAATTGCCGAAACCAACAAATTCGTCAGGCTGACGCCATCAGGCGAAAAATCAGTCCCGACAAACACCGTCAATTGGCTTGAAACGCTCAACCACATAAACATCGTCATGACAGATAGGCGCATCGTCGACAAACCTGGCGACACGCCACCCGAAAATTTCGGCGTTATAGGCACGACGTTATATCGGCGCCTTCGTAGACCTTTCGTCATAGTAGACGCACGCTTCGCGTGGGACAGCGCCGACAGAGTCGTCACTCACGAAGTCGCACATGTACTTCGCATCAAAGACAGCGGTACATATTTCGACAAAGTAGATCACTGCAACCACCCCGCGTGCATCATGCAGCCCATTACCAGACCTCATCTTGTCGATTTTTGCGGCGAATGCAGCGAACAGCTCGACGAACGCTTTTATAAACTTTCCAAAAAAAGGATTCGCAACGCTAGTATGCTCGGTCGGGCGCTACAAAATCTGTCAGACAATTTAGTTCAAACAACTCGTCCCTTCCCATACCCAAACACCATCGAGTAGGGCACTCTAGGCCTCGACTATTTACAATTAACATATTTTATTGTAGTATAGCGCAAATGAATCAGTTCGACACGGATCCATCCATAAACATGGCGCCCACGACCGATACGGAGACTACCAAACCGGCGGATATTTCGTTTGAAGAATTGTATGCGAACTACTACACAAAGTTAACTCTGTTGGCAAAAAGTTTTAGAGTACGAGACCCAGAGGCCACAGCGCAAGAAGCATTCATAAAGGCATATGAACATTATGACTCATATGTTGACATGGGTTACTCTCGTTATACTTGGCTATGCCGCATATTGCGCAACACGGCAAACAGCGAACTACGTAAATCTAAACTCAGACCACTAGACAAAGTATCTAGAGACGCCGATATACTCGAACATTACAACCTACCTGACGCCCATGCGTTAGAAGATTTCAAAGATATCGAGCTAGACGAAATCATGGACCGAGTCTACCAAGTTATTTCCCCTAAATCCCCAAACTGGTATGAAATTTTCACTAAACGCGTTTTAGACAACGACAAATGTAGAGAGATCAGTGAAGATCTCGAAATCCCCATGGGCACAGTCCAGGCAAGTCTTTTTCGCGCTTGTAAATTACTCGCAGAAGACGAAGAAATCCGTGCCGCGCTTGGCAAATAGTAGACTTCAAGAAAGATCATATGTCAGAATTTGTCGACAAATCACCAAGTAACAACATACAGCCGTACGACAAGTTTCAAGGCGACAAAGAAGCCTCGGCCGAACTACTGAGCGCCATTCGAATTTATTTCCGCCAAGAACTCGACCAGTCGGGCTTCACTAAGCATTTTATCGACGCCCTTAACGACGTCGTCATCACCGACTCGCAAGCCCAGCTCTACATAGCCCAAACGTTTCGGGCAGGCAACGACATCCGCGTCATCAACGCAGTATTGCGTGAGCAAAAAACCGACGACGGCTTTACGCTGCACGTACGAAAAGTAGGCGAAGAAATGAACGGCATGCGTATAGCCGCGCGCTGTTTTAACGACGAAGACCTCGACCTAGCCATAAGCCAGCTCGAAAATCTACAGCAGCTAAAAGACAGCAAAATGATATCACTTGACCAAACCCTGTCATGGCCAGCTGACGCCACTCCACTAATCAAATAAGCCTCAGTCACTCATCCGCCTAGGGCATACGCACACCCTGCAGAAAACACTCCAAACCACCGCTCACTTCAACCGCGTGCAGAGCGCTAAAGCACTCTATACGCTAGCGCTTGCAAATTCTTACTCATTAGTGCATTATATTGCAGGGTACGCATCTCTTGGAGGAGAATATGCACGAGCAAACAGTTGACCATCCGTTCATGTATACGCTTGTCGCAGGAATCTGGATCGTTTTTTGGCTATCTTGGATCGTACTAATGTTCAGCGCCAAACGTTCCACGCACAAAGTATCAAAAAACATGATGATACGCATCGTCATAATTGCCACGGCGCTCATCGTCATGCGCCTGGGCCACTTCGATTCCGGAGCAACTCTGACACACAACATGGCAGTACGTGTCGTCGGAACGACCATGGTCATACTCGGACTCGGGTTCGCCGTATGGGCAAGGGTGCACATCGGCCGTAACTGGAGTATGCCGAAGGCAACCGTGGAAGATCGCGACCTTGTTACGTCGGGTCCCTACCATTACGTTCGCCACCCGATTTATTCCGGCCTGCTACTAGCTTTAGTCGGCACGGTCATGTCAATCGGCTGGTACATCGCTATCATCCTCGTAGTGTTCGGCAGTTACTTCGTCAGTAGTGCACTGACCGAAGAACACATGCTGGCGCGCGAATTCCCCAAGGCCTATCCGGCCTATCGAGCCAAAACCAAGATGCTCATACCGTTCATCTGGTAGAGCTAATCGCCCCGGGTCATCACCGACCCGGGGTTTTTCCATGCCTACTATTAATCAATACTGAGTTCCTCAAGATAATAAAACAAAACACTCCATCGTCTTTGCGTGTCATTTTACACTTCGGCATATTCCCGACAAGTTTTCAAAAAGGTGTTATAATGCCCGCATGTCTAGACCCAAAGTCACACTAGAAAACTACGAAGAAGTTTACGACTGGTATGCCAATTATTATCAGCCACGCCGCGCAACCAAGCTTGCCTATAGCGTACTCAACCGCCGCTTCAATCCTGAAGTTCACTACGAGCCAGGTGCTCTCGACGAATTCAGCGACTTTCGCCGCAGCGACACTCCGCAAATCTTTGCGCTCAATCACCTCACAAATACTGTCGACCAGTTCGTCGCATCTTCCTTTGCGTACCAAGCCGTACCCGAAGACGTCGGCCGCACGCGCGTCATGGCCAAAGACGAGTTATTTCGCAAATCATACCGTCGCTTCATCGACCTGATGGGCGCCATACCTACATACCGCATGAAAGACCACGCTCAAATGGAAGGCGGCGAAGAGTTAGTGCGCCAGAGCAACGACATGCTCATAGACACTTGCGGCATCATACTAGCCAGCGGCCAAAATTTGGGCGTGTTCGTCGAAGGCTCACACAACAAAGTCGACCCAGCAGTCGTACAAACTGTCCGCTCAGGCTTTGCTCGCACGGCGTTCAACGCGCTGAGTAGGGGAGTCAGCACCATGGTGACACCCGTCGGCATGTCGTTTGGTACCAGCCTCGAAAATCTCGACCCACGCCAAGCCGTCTTGGTCGTAGGCCGCTCCATACCTGTCACCACCGAGCACACCGAAGACTCACTTATTGCTAGCACAGCTACAGCACTGCAAACCGCAGTAGACCGCGCAAACGAAATCCGTAGCACCAGAACTAATTAATCACTGGCAGCTGGTATACACCATTCATTCAAGCACTGCCTAAAAGTTGCTTAGCTATACATTTCAATTAAAAAGGTCGGGGCCATGAGTTTGCGCATTGCAAACTCATGACTCCCGACTACATCTAGTGTGGAACTACTCGACGAGCAACGTAACACTCATCATCGCTTTTGGAGTCGCCTATGTGGCCCAACAAAAAACGATGCACCGAGATACAGAAGCGCCACAACAAATAGGTTGAGCAAGAACTGCACTGCGACGCTGTCAAGCAGTATGAACCGATTAACGGTAAAGCTCATCGAAAACCCATACGCTAGGCCAGACGCGTACCACTTCCAGTCTGTAGTATCCTCGAGTCTCAAAGTGACCCACAAAAGCACGAGGCTCAGGACACACAACATAACAGTAATAACCATTTTCCACCTCTTTTTCAGTACCAAGATGCTCGGACAAGCAACTCGGCTCATCTGACTAGACTATTATACAATAAGCACATAATATAGCAATGTACTGTCGCGCTCTTCGACACCTTGAAGCAGCCACACACCTCAAATTGAAAACGAAGTACAAAAAGGGTATAATAACCTCATAAAATTATGACCGAAGTAAATTTCCAAAAATGCAGCAAAGACCCAGAGACTTGTGACGTCATACACGACTTGATCGAACTCGACACATTTTACGAAATCGCCAGCGACATGGACGAGCACTACCAAGAACCACGCAAAATCGTCTGCGGTCTTTTCAACGCCTGCGTAAACGGCACATGCCCCGGCCAAGCGCCAGAACTCCTCGAACACTTCAACCGGGAAATCACTAACGAACTACGCGAACGCGAATAAACTCCGCAACCGTCTACGGCAGATCTTCGACAGATTCAAGGGTAGTCAAAAGCTCTTCAATCTCGTCAGCAGACATCTCGAGCAAGCCAAGTTCTTTGGCCGTTGCTTCCGAGCGGCGCTTGTCGTGGTAGCGGGTTTCTATGGCTTGCATAAACCGCTCAGTCTCGGCTTGGTCATAGTGCTCGGCCACAAAATTCCTGAGAGCATTCAGGCCTTCGGTCAAATCATTAGGGCTCATTGCGCCACTCAGCAGGGGCAGTACCATATCTCTTTTGCCAGCGCCTACTAGTTCCAAAGCTTCGTTTATCAGCTCATCGTCTCGCGACCTCGCGCTACTCATCGTTTCAAATCTGCCATCGTCATTCATATATACAGTACTTCCGCTCAGCACATATTCGTCGCGTACTGTCACTGAAACCGCCTGTAACGAACGCCCCTCTGCCAGTATCAACGTCGTAGCCAGAAGCATCATCTTGTTGCCGGTGACGGCATCGTGTAGCGGAAGCGCCGAGTGCACGCCGTCTTCGAGTCGTACAGACGTTGCGTCGGGGTATAGTCGTTTATAAAAAGCCGCCAAGCAATGCACGTGACTCTTGGCAGACATCCGCATCAATTCATTTTGCCCATCAGACTCATCGTTGGCGACTTCCGAGCGGTGCAATTCCACCACGTCTAAACTCTGCGTGCGTGCATGCGAAAGCAATACATCATTAACTCTCTCCACCAGCGCTATCACAGCATCTTGCTGCTTCTCGTATTCGCTACGTTCGCGGGCTCCAAATTCACTCATATGTCAATCTCAACACACCCACCTAAAAAATACAACTCGCCGCCATGCACAAGCACTTTAATTTCTGCTTAATTTATATTACTGTTATCACATGTCTAAAAGCCCCGAAAACCATTCCGAAAACGAATCAGAACTAACCATGTTGCGTTCCGACATCTCCGAACTCTTTCAGGCGCATGCCGACAAACTCGCTTTTCGACAGCCCAAAGACCTACGAGAACCAATCGAAGTAATCTTGGCAGGTACATACGACACGACCTACAACAACAATCCCATCAATCTCGAAGTACAAGTGCGCCAGCGCCTCGACGACAATGGCACAGACTATCTCATCATCATTGGCAAACAGGGCAGCTTCAAGTGGTGCCAGATCACCGACAACTTCGCGAGTGTCATATACGACAAAGGTGAAAAGCCCATCAATGCAGAAGACATCATGGTTATCCGAAAAGTCGCCTCTGCAGACAGCACCGACTGGTCGACCAAAGATTCACAGCGTTGGGCAGGCAAAGGCGACCTTTACCAAGTAGCTGAAACCCACGCACGCCGAACATAACCCACAAGGCTCACAGCATGAACACAGAACGACCACTACAACACACGCCCGACCAAAACCTCCAGACACTTCTTGGCCGATACAGCCTGGTAGGCGAGGGCGACGATTACTTCACTGAGTACATGCATAGTCCAGAATCGCCACGGCAGCTCGGCCAACGTATCGGCTACCTATACGGCGAGCTCACGTCAAAAGGCCTCGTACACGTATGGGCCGACCCGGAAAAGTCCGACTACGCCAACGCCGAAGTACTAATCATCGACCACAGCTTTGTGTCGACATACACGCACGTATACACACTTGCCAGGGACTCGAAGTTGATTATGTCGGAGTTATCATTGGGCCTGACTTTATCGTAAGAGACGGCGTGGTCGTAACCCACCCAGAACACCGTGCAACCACCGACAAGTCTATATGGGGTTGGAAAAAAATGATGAACGAAGACTCCGAAGGCACCTACGCAAAACTCGATGCAATCATAAAAAATACCTACCGGACGCTCATGACGCGCGGGCAAAAGGGCTGCTATGTATACTGCACAGATCCTGAGACTGCAGCGTATTTACGTTCGATGATACGAGTCAATCAGGAGAATAGCTTAGCTGATTTTTCTAGGTCGTGACGCGCACAAAGTAGACGTATGGGGCAGTATACACTACTGATGATATAATACGTGCATGAGAGCCTGGTGCCGCAATAGTGTTTCTGAATTCTTACTCGAAAATATCAATAGTGTCATAGGCGAGCTGGCAACATCTAGCGTTAATGATGGTTTTGACGTAGAACAACTGCAAAACGATTCATGGCGATATGAAATATCAAATCTCCAAGAAATCTTACCAGCGAATATCCCATGCCATATTTTTTTTGAGTTCAACATTCCTCGTATGGGCCGAAGGATTGACGCCGTATTACTTGGGCCGAATTTTCCGTACGTTTTTGTAATTGAATATAAAGTGGGCGCCGATAAGTTCATGAGATCCGATATTAATCAGGTGCATGATTACGCATTAGAACTCAAGAACTTTCACAAGGGAAGTCACAAATCGACTATTATCCCAATCTTGGTCGCAACGGAAGCGGAAGATACCGAATTTAACATCAAATATGCTGTTGACAATATAGCAGAACCTATATGCGTGAATCCGGACGGCCTAAAACGGGTGATCGACGGCTTTGCTTTCGAAGGTCAAGTTGATGGCCTAGATTGGGAAAATGCACCATATGAACCAACACCTACGATAATTGAAGCAGCGCGCGCGCTTTACCGCGACCAAAAAGTCGAGGATATCACGCGAAGCGAAGGGGGCTCAGAAAACATCAAGTCTACTTCATCTCGCGTTTCGGATATTATTAATGATTCACGAATTAATAACAAAAAGACCATTATATTTGTCACAGGCGTACCTGGCGCGGGCAAAACACTCGTGGGCCTAAACATCGCAACTCAAAAACGGCAAAATACTACCGATCATGCTGTCTATCTATCGGGTAACGGTCCATTAGTTGAGGTCTTGCAAGAAGCTCTTGCGCGGGATGATGTAAAACAAACCGGTGTCAAAAAGGGTAGTGCCGTCACCAAAGCGAAAACATTCATACAGAATATACACCACTTCCGCGACGAGGCTCTTAGATCCGACACTCCACCCTCGGAGCATGTTGCTATTTTTGACGAAGCACAACGGGCCTGGA
The DNA here is from genome assembly GCA_023898645.1 of Candidatus Nomurabacteria bacterium. Classification (NCBI taxonomy): domain Bacteria; phylum Candidatus Nomuraibacteriota; species Candidatus Nomurabacteria bacterium. The sequence goes on from CP060232.1 coordinate 811,230, forward strand.
ACCGTGAACAAACAAGCAATTTCATGCGCCGCAAAAAAGGCGTTCCAGATTTCGATGCTGCCGAATCAGAGTATCTGATATCATACATGGATCGACACAAGGACTGGGCTACGATTGTTTGCTTAGTTGGGGGTGGTCAGGAGATTAACGTAGGAGAATCCGGCATTTCAGCTTGGATAGAATCAATTTTCACAAAGTTTCCAAACTGGAATATTGCGATTTCAGACAAATTGCATGACAAAGAATATGCACTACCAGAAGAAATAAACGAAGAGCTTTATTCGTCACAAAGCGTTTCGGTATTTTCAGAACTTCATCTTGGCGTATCGATGCGCTCATTCAGGGCAGAAAATGTGTCCAGTTTCGTCAAAGCACTACTCGACCTCAACCACGATCAGGCCAAAGACTACCTAGAAAAGTTTAATGAAAAGTATCCAATAGTAATCACTAGGGATCTAATGGAAGCAAAAAAATGGGTACGCAAAAAAGCGCGCGGTACCGAGAGGTATGGATTAGTCGCCTCATCCAAAGCTATGCGACTAAAACCATTTGCAATAGATGTAAAATCAGAGGCAAAGCCAATACACTATTTTCTAGATGGTAGTGATGATTTACGCTCGTCATATTTCCTGGAATCTGCAGCTACGGAATACCAAATACAAGGTCTCGAACTAGACTGGACAATAGTAGGATGGGACGCTGATTTACGACTAGTTAATGATAGATGGTCATACCACGATTTCAAGGGTCATAAGTGGCTAAACATCCACAAAGAAGACAATCGTGTATTTTTGAAGAATGCATATAGAGTACTCTTAACTAGGGCTCGTCAAGGAATGGTTATTTTTATACCTTATGGAAACTATCCGCCAGATGAGTCACGGCTCCCTGGTTTTTATGACGAAACCTTCGCTTACTTAAAATCGCTTGGGATCCCAGAGCTGCAGTCGTCTGAAATCGATATCGGCTACTAAAAAGTTTAATCTAGTAAGCGGCTCTCTGGGGATACAGGGTCTAACCCTAAACAGATAGGGGATACAGGGTCTAACCCTAAACAGATAGAATAACTCCGATTTTTGATATACTGCGTATATGCCGTCACGCAATACTGTCCGTCAATACGATGCGCCCGCTTATTATCATGTGTATAATCGCGGTGCCGGCGGGATGGCGATCTTTCGGGACGCTCAAGACAAGCATAAATTCTTAGACCTCTTGCGGAGATATCTCAGTGACGATCCGGATTATGCCAGTTATCCGACATACGACATTGAACTTGTTGCATTCTGTATCATGGAGAATCATTTTCACATGCTGCTTTTTCAAGAGCATGATCCGACCTCTATCACACAGTTGATGCGATCCGTATCCACTGCTTACTCTATGTACTACAATCTGAAATACAAGTCGCACGGGCACGTTTTTCAAAGTGTTTTCAAGGCATCTAGAATCACCGAAGAGCCGTACCTCGCACACATTTCGAGGTATATACACCTCAACCCAGAAACGTATAAAACCTACAAGTGGTCGAGCTTGCCATACTACCTGGGCACAAAACCTCCCGATTGGGTAAAGCCTGACCGCTTGCTCGATATGCAGCCGGCAGCCTACGAACAATTTCTCGAAGACTACGAGGATCGACGAGAGCTCTTAAAAGAAATAGGCGAGCAGTTAGCACAATAATATGAAATTCGTACTTATTATCTCTGTTTAGGGTTAGACCCTATAGTTTACGACGGGCCAACTGCAGAGTATACCCCAGGTATACTCAACATATTGGCTCGAGAACATGTAAAGGCGACTTTCTTTATGACTGGCGTCGACATCGTAGATAATCCAGATTTGGTAAAAAGAATTATTAGCGAAGGCCATGCCATCGGTAATCATACTTTGACCCATATCGATTTCGACGAGCATAGCGACTTACGCAATCGCGAAGAGTTAATAGGAAACGATCGCCTCATTCGGGCTATCGGCGACTATTCAACTAGATTGTTCAGAATGCCATACGGCGATCCGGACAATAACGTACTTGCGTTGCTGCAGTCTCAACAACTTGGCTATGTCCATATTGATGACGACCTCGACAGCAAAGACTGGTCGTATGCACCTGGTGAAAAAGTTCCGACTCCACAGCTCGATGGAAAGGGCTACGTAGTACTCATGCACGATGGCGGTGGAGACAGGACCGCAACCGAGCATATGCTAGAAAAGCTTATCAAGGAAGCTAAACAAATGGGATACACGTTCAGTACGGTAGCAGACATGCTACCACAGGAACTAAAACCCCACACGTATGACGCATCCTTTAATCCTGACAAAATAACCCTGCACATACTTCAGGCAATCTGGGTACTGCCAGGTAAATTGTTGGGGTGGCTTTTCTGGCTTGGAGTAAGCACCCTGACGATCATGTCGGTGCTTTACTTGACTCTAGCACTCTACAACAATCGGCAGCGCAACAAGCTCCGCTGGACACGAGTGCTAGACAAGGATATGCCCTACGTAAGTGCCGTCATTGCGGCATACAACGAAGCGAAGGTCATAACAAAGACCCTTGATGCGTTGCGTGCTAGCGACTACCCTCAGTCAAAGCTTGAGGTAATAGTTGTTAATGACGGCTCTCAAGATGAGACGCTAGCAATAGTCGAAGACTATGCGCGCAAATGGCCACAATTGCGAGTGATAAACCAGCCTAACAACGGTAAATCATCCGCGATTAATAACGGCATAGCAAATGCGCGACCAGAGTCGAATATTATTGTAACGCTCGATGCGGACACGTTGTTTATGCCACAGACGATTCGCCTGATGGTGCGCCATTTCGTGAGAAATAGCCACCAAAAGGATTTCACACCTGTGGGGGCGGTCGCAGGCCATATCAAGGTCGGCAACCGCCGAAACATCATAACCGCATGGCAGAGCCTGGAATACATTTCTGGCATCTGCGTCACCCGACTAGCCGAGGATGCAATTGGCGCAATCGCCATTGTACCTGGTGCATGTTCGGCTTGGAACCGGCACGCACTAGAGCAAATCGGTGGATTATCCGAAGACACGTTGGCCGAGGACGCCGACGCAACACTCACGCTACACAAGCATGGGTACAGGATACTCCAAGACAACGAAGCAGTAGCCTACACTGAAGCTCCGGAATCAATCCGGACTTTGGCAAAGCAACGCTTGCGATGGACATTCGGCAACATCCAGGTGCTATGGAAGCACAAATCAATGATGCTACGTCCAAAGTACGGCTTGCTCGGCATGGTAGCGCTACCGTATTCACTCCTTTCGTTGCTGATACCATTGGCATTCCTACCGCTAATGGTCTTGGCTGCCGCTACAAGTTTGATGAGCGGTAACTGGTTAAGTATCGTGTTGTTTGCGTCATTTGTGATGGCGCTCCATATGGCCACTTCGACCATTGCAATAGCAGTGGCTCGCGAGCGAGCTTGGCATCTGTTTGTCGTACCGATCTACAGACTGATTTATGAGCCACTGAGGGCATACTTGTTGTATGCATCCCTCATGCGAATACTCAGAGGAACATCGGCCAAATGGAACAAGCTGGAACGTCTAAATAGCGCATCACTACAGTTCGAGGGATAACACCCGAGAACGGGGGCTTGTATAGCAAAAACTATACAAGCCCCCTTTTCATTGAAAATAATAAGTTCTAGTGAACGGTTTTCCTGATAGATACGTCAAAGAATCGGTACTAGTGTAATCGAAATCGAGTAGCCGTTTCTGCTACCATAGCTATATGCAAAAACAAGTCGCTAGAAAAATTATTCGGATTAGCTGGATAGCATTTGGTTTAGCCCTGGCATTGTGGCAACTTGATCCTACCAACCAGTTTGTTATAGACGTAGTTACAAAGTTTGGACTTTTTGCGTTTTTCACACTTGTAGGCGCCACAATAGCCGTAAACGTTCGCTCGCAAAGCGACAAGAAAGACCCAGAATATGCCAGCGCGCCACCGCTTCCGACCATCGGCACTGCCATACAAAAATCATTTATGTACGTGATAATACCTGGGATCCTACTGACCGTTATTTTCTTTGCCGTGGCATACGCACTTGGCTGGCGCCCGTAGAAGGCGCATGGCGCAACCATAATGAGCTACGCCAAAATACATAGCTCGACGCTCAAGAACTTTGCTCAAACACTTGCTATAATATAAATATGACCAAAGAACCAAAACGACTCTACCGTTCGCGCAAGGATCGCATGATTGCGGGTGTGTGTGGCGGCATAGCCGAGTATTTCAATATCGACCCTGTAATCGTCCGCGTCATCGCAATTCTTCTGCTTTTCCCGGGCGGACTACCAGGCCTCGTTCCATACCTTGTGCTATGGATCATAGTGCCCGAAAACCCAAGACAAAAAAAGCAATAATTAACCAAGATAGAAAAAAGCCGCGCAGTATAAGCCGCGCGGCTTTGTAGTAGGAAAGGTACGAGGTTCAAAGATCTTCGTCGTCAGTGCTGGGCCGATTGTCTCGACTCAAGCGTGGTACTGCGCCTTTTGTCAACGCAATCACAACGATGGCTAGCGCGTATAGCGCCACTGCACCGAAAAACACAGTCAGTCTGTCGCCGTATGATTGCGATGCATCAGGTGGCAGTGTAGCCGCATAGGCAATCCCGGCAGAAGCCGCGACAATCATCACGACGTTGAGCCAGCCTTGCCATGCAAAGGGCGGCCGCTTTTTAGGATTTTGTGTCATGATCAGAAACGTGTCCAATCTCACTCGTCGACATAGTGATGCCGGGCTTCCAGCAACTCCTCGTCGTGCTCTAGCTGCCGTTCCCTCATGGGATGACGCAAGGCCAGCACTACGTACACGGTGAGGAAAGTCAACGCGCCGACCGTAGCGTCGTTTGTCAGGTATCCTGCGAAAAACGACACGACACCCGGAACGACCGGAAACCACATGAGCTTACGCTCATATACGCTTACGATCACCATGATTACCACGGTTGTCAGACCAGCCCTGAGGACTGCTTCCCACAAACTCATCTTTGCTCCTTGTTTCAGAACGTTAGCATACGAACGCATGCCAATGGTATATTTTTATCACATTTTCACTAAAAATTCAAATAACTAGCAGCCCTTGCGCTTTATTTACTGCTGAGATTACATTTAACAAAATTAATAGTTGCAATATTTGGTGCATGAGGCGTACAATTGCTAGCAATACTCAAGGGGAAAGTATAAGCGTACAATTGCTAGCAATACTCAAGGAGGAGACATATGGCAGAACGTATCGAAACGAATAACGCCAAACATAATCTGTTCGCAAAGATCGACCAGCACAAAGGAGATCTGGAACGTTTACGGTGGGAGGGGTCATTCGGGGAATACGTCGACATGGTTGTCGAAAATCCTGCTATATCTAGAACTGCGCATCAGACTGTATATAAAGCCCTGACTTCTCGTGAGGACTTCTTTACCACCGGACGCAACGCGCTGTTTGGAGCCGAAGAAGCAACTAGTCGTTACATCGAAATCCTGAAAGCAGGCGCTGAAGGTTTGGAACTAGGCAAACGAATCATCTTGCTTGTAGGCCCTCCGGGCAGCGGTAAGTCAACGCTTGTCAACGGAACAAAGCGCGGCATAGAAGAGTACAGCAAGACCGACGAAGGTGCGCTGTACGCGATCAAAGGCTGCCCAATGTTCGAAGATCCGCTACACCTGATACCACACGACATGCGCCCGATGCTCGGTGAAGAATACGGCGTACATATAGAAGGCGACTTATGCCCTCAGTGCGCCGACAAATACGGACGAGAACACGTGACCGCAGACAACCTGAAAGATGTTCGCGTAGAACGCCTGATACTTTCCGAAAAAGACCGCGTGGGAATCGGCACGTTCAAACCGTCTGACCCGAAGTCACAAGACATTACCGAACTTGTCGGTAGCGTGGACTACTCGAAGATCGGCGAGCTTGGATCTGCTTCCGACCCAAATGCGTACCGTTTTGACGGCGAGCTTAACGTCGCCAACCGTGGCGTCATGGAATTCGTAGAAATGCTCAAGAGCGACGAGCGATTCCTGTACTCACTGCTCGACCTAGCGCAAGACCGCGTAATCAAAAGCCCGCGATTTTCAAACATCTCGGCCGACGAAGTGATATTAGCTCATACCAACCTGACAGAATACAAACGCTACGTCAGCGATCCTAAAAACGAAGCTCTCCGCGATCGAATCGTCGTCATACCAGTGCCGTACTCGCTACGCGTTTCGGACGAAGCGAAGATCCACGAAAAGCTAATTGGCGACAGCGAGCAGGTACGTGCAGCGTCGGTTCACATCAACCCGCACACACTACAGACCGCAGCAACATTTGCCGTATTGTCCAGACTCAAGCCGTCTGCCAAATATACAAAGGTGCAAAAACTCAAGATTTATGACGGCAAAGAAACCAACGGTTTGTCGCAGCGCGACATAAAAGAGCTACGTGCCGAGCACCCAGACGAAGGTATGTCAGGTATATCGCCACGTTACATCATCGATTCACTGTCGATGGCGCTTACCACGCAAGGCAGCAGCAAAAAATGTCTGACTCCTATCGACACCATCCGCGCGCTTCGCGAAAACTTAGATCGTCACCCGCACACACGCGACATGAAAAAGGAAGACAAAGACGCGCTGCTCGACGACATTGCGAACGTCAAAGCCGAGTTTGACGAAGCTGCCAAAAAGGAAGTACAGAGCGCGTTTATATTCTCATACGAAGACACCGCCCGAACACTTTGCGACAACTACCTGGCAAACATCGAAGCGTTTTCGACTCAGTCAAAAATCGTAGACCACATTACCGATGAAGAATCCGAACCAGACGAAAGACTAATGCGCAGCATCGAAGAGCAGATCGGCGTGAGCGAAAGCGGTAAAAAAGAATTCCGCAACGAACTGTTGATTCGCATAGGCTCGACTCTCCGCAGCGGCAAAACGTTTAACTATACGTCGCACCCACGGCTAAAAGAAGCGATTGAAAAGAAGCTATTTGCAGACATGAAAGACGTCGTCAAACTGACCACAAGCACGTCGGTACCAAATGACGAACAGCAAGATCGTATCCGCGGCGTGGAACGAACACTTGTCGAAGATCGAGGCTACTGCCCACACTGTGCCTCAGAGCTACTACGCTATGTCGGCACACTACTAAGCCGCTCATAGATTTACCCGACACACTAACAAAAGAGGGGAAAGCGCATGGAAAACCACGAACAAAGGAATATGTCGGTATCGCGCCAAGACTGGACGTTTGATCGGCGCATAGAGCGCGACGAAAACCGTCACAATGACAAAGTTAAAGAAGCGATTCGCGACAACCTAGACTCCGTCGTGAGCGACGGCACTATCGTGACGGCCGACCCTCGTAGCAAAAGAATAATCAAGGTACCTATGCGCTCAATCGAGCTGCCGCACATTCGCTATGGCGAACCAAAAGACGGCATAGGTACGGGCTCGGGCAAGGGCAAACCAAAACCGGGCGACAAAGTAGGTACCGATCCTGAAGCTGGCGACCAAGCAGGCGAAGAATTTTACGAAGCCGAGATGACAATCGCCGAAATTCAAGAAATGGTATTTGCCGACCTAGGCTTGCCGAACCTGAAACCCAAAGGCGAGCCGACGATCAACGAAACTGAAATTGTATACAACGACGTACGAAAAAAGCGCACAACTACCAACCTAGACATGGGGCGCACCATACTACAAAACCTGTTGCGCAACGCCAAAGAAACAGGCGAGGCAAAAATACACGGCATATCACCGGAAGATTTTCGCGTGCGCACATGGGAAGAAGAACAGCGGCCAAAAGACAGCGCCGTAGTCGTAGCCATGGCCGACATATCGGGCTCGATGGGCGAGTTCGAAAAATACGTCACCCGGGCGTTTTGCTGGTGGACGGTATCGTTTTTGCGTACCAAATATCCGTCGGTCGAAGTGGCATTTATAGCACACGACACCGAAGCATACGAAGTCACCGAAGAGCAATTCTTTACCCGTGGTTCGAGTGGCGGCACCAAGTGCTCGAGCGCCAATCGCAAAGCACTGGAACTCATAAATGACCGCTACCAGACCGATCGCTACAACGTATACCCGCTGCATTTTTCGGACGGCGACAACTGGTCGACAGACAACCCCGACTGCGTGAATCTGGTACAAGAGCTGCTTAACAGCGACATCAGCCAATACGCCTATGTGCAAATAGGAAAGACCAGCCGCAGCCAGCTACTCGACGCCTACACTGACGGCATCCACGACGACCGATTCAAGGGACTCATGATCCAGCAAAAAGAAGACGTACTGAAAGCACTCAAGCAAGTATTTACCGTGGAGCAGGGGAACGCATAATGACAGGCGAGTTCCAACCGCAAGCAGCAACAAACCACGAATACGCGGCCGAGGACCAAGAGCTGGAGCAGGCGCTCGAACATATATGGGATATTGCGCTCGAAAATCACCTTGATCCGTTTCCGACGAATTTTGAAGTAGCGCCAGCTAGTGTCGTGTACCAGATCGGTGCGTACGGCATACCGGGGCGGTTTTCACACTGGACCTATGGCCGCGCGTACAGGCAGATGAAAACGCAGTACGACTACGGTCTGTCGAAGATTTACGAACTTGTCATCAACAGCAATCCGTCGCAGGCGTTTTTGCTTGAAAACAATCCGCCAATCGACAACAAATTCGTCATGGCCCACGTGCTGGGACACACTGACTTTTTCAAAAACAACGCAACATTTGCCAACACACGCCGCGACATGCCCGAAGCCGCCGCACGTAGCGCTATGCGGATTCAGTCGTACGAAGATCATGAAGGACGCATGGCAGTAGAGCAAACACTCGACGCAGCACTGGCTATCGAACAGCACATCGACCCGTATCATATCCACCGACTCGACCGCAACGAAGAGCTAAAGCAATGGCGCGCGCAAGCAGCCAAAAACGCTAAACCAGCCCGCGAAGGTGATAGTGAGTTTGACGACCTGCTACCACGATCGGGTAGTGTGGAGCAAAACCTCGGACGCCAAGCACTTGCCATGATGATACCGCCAGCGCCCGACCAAGATTTGCTAGGGTTTATACGCAACCACGCACCATACCTGGAAGATTGGCAGCGCGACGTCGTCGATATCGTACGTAGCGAGTCACTGTATTTTTATCCGCAGCGCCGCACCAAGATCATGAACGAGGGCTGGGCCGCCTACTGGCACAAACGAATCATGCGTGAAATGGGCGATCGCGGACTCATAACTGACGCCGAAAACGAAGCGTGGTGGAAGCTACACTCGGGCGTAGTAGGACCAAACCCACGATCAATTAACCCGTACTATTTGGGCATGAAGATTTATGAATACATCGAAGATTACTACAACGGCACGCTAACCGATGAAGAGACTGCGCAGCTACAAAAAGAGGGTGTACCGACATACCCACGCTACGATGGTCCACTCAAAGATAGTCCGGCTATGCCGCACCTGCGCGAAGCCATGATGTACAACGATGATCAATCGTTTATACGCAATTACTTCAACAAGATCATTGCTGATCGCACCGAGATGTATATATACGAAGAACGTCGGCTCTCGCCGTATCATCAGCCCGAAATGGTAGTTGCCGATGACGGCTGGTTGCGTATACGCGACATGCTGACAAAGTCTATGGACAACAACGGTACACCGCGGATAGACGTGATAAACGGTGATCATAGCCGTGCTGGCGAACTATACCTCAAACACGAATTTGACGGGCGATCGCTCGATCCGCAATACGTCGAAAAGACCCTACCTTACATACACGCTCTATGGCGACGCCCGGTGCACATCGAAACGCGCGAGGCAGCTGGCAACAAAGTGCTTATATATACGTACGACGGTAAAAAAGTCAAAAAGCACACCAAATAGCCTTCAAGCCTTTTGCGTTATTGCTATTTTATAGTATTTATGCTATAATAATTATTCTAAACGAGGTTTATCGATGGCAAATTCATTTTCGTTTGAAATTTGTAAGGATGTCAGTGCCACAGACATCTCTATTGACCCTGTAATGGCCAGTCTCGAAAGTATGCGCGAACATACTGGCGAGATAGATATCATAGATACTGATCACTTGATTGAGTTTCCAGACTCAGACAGCGAAAGAATACGCCCACGCCAGCTTGGCATCAAGCAAATGGCAGACTTTGCGTTAGTACTTACCAACAAGCCAATCGGCGAAGAGGACGAAAGAACCAAGGGTTTCACGTATTCATTCCCAGACGGTAAGCCACTCGGACTTCGCGCGTCAATAATATCTACCCACGACAATTATAATCTTGAAGTCGTGACAGACCACGAGGTAGGGCATTTGTTCAACATGGTTAACCACGGTGAAAAACACGACGGCAACGGCCACTGCACCGACGAAGAATGTATGATGCACAAGAGCCTTACAAGAGCGCTTGAAAGAACCGTATACGTGAGCAACGAGAACGGCGAAGAGCATCGCACTATAGGCGAGACTCGACCGACGTACCTCAAAAAGCGCCTGTGTCAGACATGCGAGTCGCTCTTTGCATACAATACCCAAGTCCTTTTGGACGCAAAGCGAGGCAAAGAGGTCGCGAATAGTCTGGTTTTTGCCGCAATGGCACGCGCCGGTCACCTGTAACACTGCTATAATGCACACATGACAGCAAACCGAATGCGTAAAAATTTTATGCAAAGTCGCTTAGCAATAGCGCTGCTAATATTGGTAGCAATCTTGGCACTGTTGATTGGGTTTAGCATACTCCGACAAACCATCGTAAAAAACGACATAAACAGCTTTGAAGACTGCGCAGCTTCTGGCCGACCAGTTCTGGAAACATTTCCCGAGCAATGTATAGGGCCCGACGGCACACGCTACACAAAACAGTACGACACAACACCAAGAAGCAGTATATAAAGTCTTACAAGTTTTCGGCGCTACGATGAAAATCGCATTCGTTCCACAAAATCTTGCGAGCGCATTTTTGCACTTGGGCGATTTTTTGTGGCGAAAAGCCAAGTTCTTCTAGCGCATCTTCGTAGGTTTTGTCGCGCGCGTCTTCCACGATTTCTTCTGGCGTCATAGCTGATTTGGAGTATGAATACCGACCACCCACAGGATCTTCGATGTCGACCATGCGAGCAACCGCAGCGCAAAGCAGGGGAGCGTCGACGTCATTTGAGGCAATAGGGCAGTTTTTGCAGGTTTCGGACATAGCTGTTCTCGATTTTACATGGAAATTCAGATTTGTCTAACGCGGGTAACTACCAAATATTAATAAAAAATGGTATAACTATACAACCGGTCAAATACCGGTGATATTTAAAATCCCACCCCAGAAAGAGATGATGCGATGCGAATCATGCGGTTGCTTATGGCAGCTACGCTATCGTTTGGCGCTGCACTGATGGGCGCCACTGGTGCTCATGCTGATACATTGCCGATCAATTGCAATGCTCACGTTCTAGACGCGACAACCTCGGGAGGTGTCGACACGGCTTTTATCCAGAAAAAGATCGACAGCCTCCGTGCAGTTTCACCGACAGCCGATATTTATATCCAGGCGTACCAAAACCTCCCAGGTGGAGGCGCAGGGCAGTTTTGGCAGGCGGGTCTACAACAATGCTCGAATTGGAGATCTGCGTCGGGCAACCGTGCAGCCGACAATGTACTCGTAGCAGCATATGGCGTTGATTCAGGCGGACTTGCATTGTACTACGGCAAAGATTTCGCCTTGGCGATGTCTACCTACGAAAAAGAAATCCGCTCCACCGTGTTGATTGAGTTGGCAAATTTGAACGGCCAGCCAGGCAATCTTGACTACGTGACAAGTGGTTTGGCGCAAGTACTGATGAATGCGGAATTCTATATCAGAAATTCGCAGTACTATTCGGAAGTTGACGGCATCTACTATCCACCGGTAACTTCTGTCCCCGCAGTTGAGGAATTCCGCTTCGAACCGACTGCGTTCATCAAAGCTAGTGGCCTCGGGCTGCTTTTGATTGTTGGATTTGGACTACTCGTCGTGGTTCTTTCTCCTGCAGCGAAGCATCTGTCGCGGTTTGTACCGCCCGAACTCAAAATAGGCAGGCCTATGTAAGAGCTGGGTCTAATGGGAAATAACTAGCCGGAGCTGCGCATCAGCGTAGCTCCGGCATTTACCCCTGTCTTTATATGAAGGTAGAGGTGAATCAAATGTCAGCACGATATCGTTAATCTACGGTGCAATAAAAGGTATTGTCGCAACTATGAAAATCACAGTCACAGTAAAACCAGGCAGCAAAAAAGGACCGCTAGTTCAGCCAGATCTACTGGGTGGATATTTAGTATACGTGCGCGAGCCAGCGATTGAAGGCAAAGCAAATCGTGCTGTAGCAGAAATGCTAGCAAAATTTTTTGATATACCGAAAACTAAGGTCATATTGGTGCGTGGTGCAACCAGTAAGATAAAGGTATTTGAAATCCCAGAATAGACTATTCGTTCCAGTCGTCTGGTAGAGTGTCGGGGATTTTAGTATGCCCAACTTCGTAATCTACATAACTGTCGCGAGAATTTGCAGTAGCAATGCGGCGCAAATCCGCCTCGCCGAAACTGGCTTGTTCAAATCCGTCGCCCATGATGCTAAGCACAGTTCGTGCAGCCTTTTTTATGCGCGCTGATATGCTCTCACGATTGTCGTTGTATGATTCATAATTCATAGATTGATTATACAACAAATGCATGTTTTTAGCAATTTATAAAGAGGTGAGTGACTTTAAGTAATCACTTTTTTGATGGCATCGTACTGCTCGCGGACAACCTTTGCTACGTTTGGCGTAGCAGCGACAAATTCGAGGGTTTTGTAGTCGTAGTCCCTACCTTCAAACGATACGATTTCGCCACCGGCTTCTTGAACCAACAACACCCCCGGTATGTCGTCGTGTAGCATTGATCCACTACGCAGTTTGGTGACACCCTGTATGTTGCCCTGAGCCAAACGAGTAAACTCGTATCCCGAAGCACCGATAGGCGCATACATACCGAGCCCCGAATAACTCAGCACAGGATAAACATCCTTGTATGCCACTGCACCCGCAAATACGATCGAATCGTCTAACACAGTATTATTTATATGTATACTTTCACCGTTGCGATAAGCGCCCAGCCCGCGGATGGCCGTATAAAGCTCGTCGGTTGCGAAATGATATATGACGCTCGCTACCGTGACACCGTCTACCACCAAGCCCGCCATGTTGCTACAGTCGGGCAGTCCGTGCATAAAACTTCGCGTACCGTCGATAGGGTCAACGAACCACGTCGCGTCTATAGTGCCTTCGACGTCGTCGGTCTCTTCGCCATGAAAACCAAAGTCAGGGTAGGCGTCTGCTAGTTTTGTTTTGAGCGCCTGCTCGATCTTGACGTCGAGTTTGGTAACCGGAGAACCGTCTTGTTTAGATGAGTGCTTGATCTTGCCGTACGATTCCATAAGTTCATCTCGAAAGCTCTTAAACACGTCGATGACGAGCTGTTGAGACTCACGGATTACTTCTGGCGATATAATCATGGCTCTACTATAGCAGAGCGGTAATCAAGTAAGGTTTACGGTGTAAAAATTGACTGCATACTTATAAGTGCTATCATTCACTTACATGCACTATAACCGCAATCTCAGCATAGAGATATTCCGGGACAGTGAAACGCCCGATGTCCAAGTTGACCTTGCCGTGACGGCCCTGGAAGAAATACGACAAATCACAAAACATATAGAAATCGTTGAACGTGGAAATGTGCTGCAACTGAGCGAGCCAGGTGTCGACGCTGTGTACACAAAAGATGTGCCGCTACACAAAATTCAAACTGATTTTGGCATTATACTTTCAAGCCGTCCGCTTGTGTTGCCGACTATGCTAGGGCAACCGCCAAACACAGGAAACATAACGGTAGGCAATGCGTGGGTAGGGCTAGACAAACCATTTGCTGTCATAGACGCTGAGCGTACGTACTCACTCAAAAACTCGACCAAACACGAAGTAGGGCATTTCATAGGAGTGCCGCGAAAAGGCAAATACTTTGACGGTGACTGTCACTGCAATCGCCCGAACTGCGTGATGCACTCCATGACCAAAATCGAAATCGAACAAGATGATTATTGCCACAACTGTACCGCGCAGCTTGCCAAAAATGCGTTTAATTTAATGAGACTCAAAAAGTAAAAACCCGCACCGATAGTTTCGATGCGGGTGTGTTCGGACTCATCCGACTGAAGTTGTTGGTTAAAAATCCTCGTCTGGATTGTCTCCGGGTTTTTTACCCCAGCGCCAGCGCGGAGCAGGGCCTTTGGCACTGGTAATCAGCATAACCGCTACAATGTCGGCGACAACTATGCCGATAAACAGTACCAGCTGACTAGCCGTGGGCTGTTCGGGCTTGGGCGGTAGAACGGTAATCCCCGCCGTGATAACCACTGCAAACAGTGCAGCAATAATTAGCCAACCCTGCAGGGTGACCGGAGTCCAGCCCCAGCCGTAGCGTTTGCGTTTGAACCAATACTTTTTCGATTGTTTTTGTATCATAAACTCAGTATACATCTATTCGAGCTTGTAAAAAATATATTCCACTGCCATACTCAAACATATGAATAAAAGGAGTGGGCACGGCTTCACAATCGTTGAACTTTTAATAGTTATTTTCATTATCGGTATTTTGGCGGCAATTGTCATCGCACTGTACAACGGTATCACGCAAAGAGCATACGATAGTCGTTCTCAATCAGAAATGTCCGCACTCACAAAAGCCGTACAAATATTTCAAGCAGTAAACGGTCGTTACCCCAACGATGTCAGCAGGGGAATCCCGGCCGAAATCACACCCTACATAGACGGATCTTCGACTAATTGGCCAAACGCACCGTGGCCAGGAAGTATATACGATTACGACACCTTCACGGGATCTGACGGCAATGAAGTAGTACAAATGAGTATTCGATTTTGTCCAATGGGCGGGCCACTTAGCGCATGTAAATTCCCTAATGAACCTTGGGCAAGCGGGTTCAATATCGACAGTAGCGCTTATTGGTGCATTACAGGAAAATGTCGTGCCCATCCATCGCAACCAGACAACTATCCAGGTTACTGTCTAAACTGCGAAAGTTAAGTTCATTTTGATTTAAATACTATGCAAATAGACTCAAATTAACCATGCAGTAACACCATGTGGCCTGCAAAATCAATATAAAAATTGGGGCGAGTGCCCCGATTTTTATACCGCTACTTTAGGTTGTTTCGGTTTTTTGACTTCTTTGCGTTTGTTTTGACCTTTTGACATATTTGCCCCTTTGATTACTAATCATAGTATAGCATGCGCATAGGAGTAAAAGAGCCCCCGAGAAAACTCTTTCGAGCTCTCGAGGGCTTGATCTAGAAACAGAAGTCGCATTGGCCCGTAGGGGGCAGAGTGACGAAGCAGGTTGGGCAATACGGTGAGCGCTGCTCATCGGAATGCAGAGATCGAACGCTCAAGTCTTTGCTACCCAGTGGCCTACCAAGGTGCGATAAACCATTCGGCCAGAAAATCTCGTTGATTTCAGTACCGAGAGCCCTGCAAAGTGCGTGTGCCACGTTATAAGACACACCCTGTCCATACCCGCCATGTTCAATGCGTGAAATGGTGGATTTCGAGACGTTCGAAAGCTTTGCGAGCTTAGTGAGTGTCATGCCGTGGTCCAGACGAACTTGCCTAAGACTGTGCAACCTAACGTATACAGAGGTCACGCAACCAACTCCTAATTATCTAGAACAACACAATTTGTGTATAGGCATGTTTTATCATGAATTTAAATATATTACAAGTAAACACGTGTTGTCTGCCACGCAATCGACAATATTGAACGTACGGTCAGCTAGATGAGTTTTGATTTTTTGGCGGCCGCAATGCCTACAAATACGCCCAAGCCAACTTTTGCCACGTCAAGCGCCTGAAAGCCAATTTTTTTGAGTAGTTCTTTGCGTTTGACGCTTGGCTTTTGTTCGTAATTTTCTGCACTAATGGCAGAAAGTTGGTTCATGTCGGCTTGAAAACACATCTGGTACAACTCGAGAACTTGCTCGGCCACACTCTCGTCATCGTTGTCGTCGCTCTCAGATTCTAGTAAATAGCTGCGTAGCGAATCAAAAGCATCGTTTGCCACAGTGTATGGCTCATCCTTGCTTCCACTGATTTCATTGAGAAATGCAACGCGTTGGATTTCGAGCCCTCTGGCGTATTCAATCATTTCATTTATATTTTCAACGCTACCGGACTCGTCGTCGATTTGCTCAAGTGCAATCCGTACCGCACTTAAATGCGCAGATGCGGCCTTTTCAAGTGGGTCGCCGTTTTTTAAAAGAGGTTTTTCTGCAAAGGCAGTGCATAAGTCCTTGATGTCCGAGAGTTGATCGAGTATACGCATGTCGATGAATGCCGTGCCTTCCAGCTTGAAATCGTCTTCACCAGTAAACTCGTGATTCATGACGAGACTATATCATAAGTAACAAAAAACGTCAAAGATAAATTCTAATACAGAGATTTTCTTGGTAATTTGCTTAATTTACAAAAATATGGTAAATTAAGTATAGAAAAGTCATTACGACGAAATCACTAAAAAGAAGTCTCTACCCCAAACTCAGTAGTTTACTCCCAAACAAGCGATCAGCCTAACGCGCAAGGAGAAACAACTATGAATATTTACAATCACAAAAAAGAAATTTCACTTAATCAATGGCAGAAAAATCTCGAAATAGCTAACGACATTGAAACAGAAAGAGTTCGAGCAGAAATTGCAGGAATCAAACAAGCATATACGGACAAGTACGGCCCGCCAGACGTAGTGGAGGGGCTATCTCATGACGGCGTAGTACGGCGAGACTCAAACACGGCGAAGCCGAACTCCTAAAATTTGCCAAATATTGCGCAAGGTAAAACCAAGTTTGATACAATGTACGGTATTATGTCGTCTGTTGAAGAATATGCTTATACGTTTCGGATGATCATACCGGAAAAATCACTGGTAGACTTAGAAAGTATAAGCGAGAAAATGATGAAAAATTCAGCAGAAGGCTCTACGCCCATGGTTGTATCGACTATTGACGATTACTTAACCATCAGCATCAACGAAGATACTGAATTTCCCGACGAGCGACTGCCATATGCTGTGATGCTGGCAAAAACCGCCTTGCGCGAATACGGTATAGAACGGCCGATGTTTATAAATGCCTACGCTACACGCATGAACGGAGAAGATTTAGCTGACATTCACGAGCAAATAGTAATTGAAACCGAAGAAGACTACATAATCAATCTGACAGACGAACTAATGCAACACGAACTCAATAAATAGCGTCGCCTGAATTATTTATTTGCCCAACACCTTAGACCATCTGCGCCTAAGGTGTTACTATTAGTAGCTGTGATTGCCGACATTTCCATCACCGAAAAATCATTCGGACCAAAAAGCCTCATGCAAAATGTGAGGTTTACGATAAATGACGGCGAAAAAATCGGCATCATCGGCCGCAACGGAGTAGGTAAGTCGACTTTGTTTGGCATACTTAATGGCACCGACAAAGACTACACCGGTGAAATCATCTACAAAAATGGCTCGGTCGTAGTGGCAACTCAACAGGAATACCACGACGTAGGTGACAAAACGGTGCTGCAGTATGTACTACAGGGCTTGCCGGAATACAGCAAACTCAGCCACATCATAGAAACATACCCTGAAACAATGGGCGACAACATGAAGCTGATAAATGAATATAGCGAAGCGTTGCAGCGGTTCGACGACAAAGGCTTTTACCAAATCGAAGATCAAATCGAGCGAGAACTCGAAAACTTCCAGCTAAGCGGCATATCGCACCGACATTTTTCTACACTCAGCGGCGGGCAAAAACGACTCGTCGAAGTTGTTAAGATTATGCATTCCGACGCGCATTTAGCACTAATCGACGAGCCGACTAACCACATGGACTACATCGCCAAACAGCAATTTGTCGACTGGATGAAAAACGCTCGCGAAGCCGTGCTGGTCATTACTCACGACCGCGACGTGCTGCGCGAAGTCGACCGTATCGTCGAGCTCAAAGACGGTGGTTCGCAAAGCTTCAAAGGTAACTACGACGCCTATCTAAAACAAAATGCCGTCAGTACGGGTAGCCAGATGAACGAATTTGAAATGATTGAACGACGCATCACGAACCTGAAAGCCAAGGTCATAGAGTACCAGCGGTTCAAGGAAAAATCTCGCAACCCTAGCACGATTCAGCGGTTTAAACGATTAGAAGAGCAGTCTCGTAAAGAATTGGCCGAGCTACAGCAAAAAGAAAAGCCGACGTTCTGGATAGACAAAGAATCAGCTGCCGACCTTAATTACAAAACTGCCGCCCAATACGAAAAATTCAAAGCCAAAAACGTGCGCATCAATTTAAAAAACAATGACTCACGAAGCAAACACGTACTCGTGGCTACTCGCGGCCTAAGCCTTGGCTACGACACTCCACTGTTTGAAGGACTTAACATCGACCTACGCGAAAGCGAAGCAATTGAGCTGCGCGGCCGAAACGGCGCCGGTAAGACGACACTGATCAAAGCAATCCTGGGCGACAACTCAGTTACGACATTTGACGGCGAGCTGACTGTCGACAAGCACGTGCGAGTAGGTGTGTACGAGCAAGAAGTATCGCCGACATACTTCGATCTTCCGTTAGAAATAGCGATTGAAAAAATGTACTTAGATCGTGGGCTTGCGATATCGACGACCAAAATCAGGTCACTGATGAGCGACTATTTGTTTACCGAAGGCGACGGCAAAGTGCCCGTAGAACGCCTCAGCGGAGGGCAAAAGGCAAGATTCCAGCTGATAGCCATGCTGGCAAATGACCCGCAGCTGCTCATCCTAGACGAACCAACCAACCACTTGGATCTACCGAGCATAGAAGAGATGGAAACGGCTCTGAGTAAATACTCCGGTGCAACCATATACGTAAGTCACGACAATTATTTCCGCGATAAAATCGGTGGCGACGTGATAAAAATCGGCAAGGAATAGCAACGTCTAGTACGCACAATATGCTAGGTAGACAACCGCAGCCAACCCGACAACGATAATGCCTACTCGTAGCCAATGGCCCGAGATGCGCTGCGCAAATCGAGACCCGCTGTAGCCGCCAACAATACTACCGATCGCCATAATTACGCCTATACGCCAATCTAAGAGGTTCGACCCGTATAGACAAATCATAGATGTAACGGCAAGAAACACGGCCGATATATTTTTCATGGCATTCATCATGTGAGTGTCGTGCACGTTCGTAAAACTCAAAAAAGCAAGCATCAAAAACCCAAAGCCAGCACCAAAAAAACCACCATAATAACTTACCGGCAACAGAGCGAGACCGAGTAAAAATAGTGGCCAGTTAGACTTTGCACGACCTTTCACCAGTTTATGCAGATGGAAATGCATAAGTGGCTGAAAAGCGAACAGTCCAATACCAAACAACACCAATACCGGCACTAATTTGGCGAAATATCCCGGCTCAGTACCGCGCAAGGTAATAGAGCCTGCAGCCGCACCGATAACCACTGGCACTAGTAGCCACGCATAGCGCAGCGGCACTCGTTTTAGATAATTCCAGTAACCAATGGCTGACGCTAGCTGACCAGGTGCAGTAATAATAACACCGGTCGCGCTAGCTGTAATTGGCGGTATACCAATTGCAATCATGACAGGCAGACCAACAAGCATGCCGCCACCAGCGATAGCATTCATAGCGCCCACGACGACGGCAGTTACGAGCAATATAACATCATTTTCCATGTTTGTTTTGTGTTGTTCCTGTACAAAGTATACCAGACAACACGTCGCAGAATTGTTCAAAAATATTGTCCTATCCTGCTATGAACATCAGCGGGTAGTTATTTAGTGGATTCCGGCAAAAATACTTGTTGTACCTAAGAAGCTCATGCTATATTAATAGCAAACAAGGGGGAACGAAGTTGAACACTAAACTTATGCGTTTGCGTATGAGAGTGACGGTATTGATTTCCGTTGCCGTACTTTTAATTTCACAGTCAGCACCGGCATTTGTACACGCAGTACCTGGCGAGACTATCTACACCGGTGGCAACACTGGGCTTGCCGGCGACGATGATTACGCAGGTCCAATCAACCTTGGATTTAATTTTGACTTTTACGGCAGCACCTACTCGAGCACCTATGCCAACATCAACGGTACGTTGAATTTTAGCAGCGGCTCCAGTACATATTCCAATAGTGCTTCCGTACGGAAGTATGAGTAACTCGATCATGGCCTTTTGGGATGATTTAATCACAAGGGATTTCAGCGACCAATCTATCTTGTACAAAACAATCGGAACGCCTGGCAGCCAGGAATTCATCATGCAATGGACCAATATGTACTTTTATAGCAACCCCAGCCTCCCCATGGGTACATTTCAGGCTATTTTGTACGAAGGGACAAACAAAGTCCAACTACAATATCGAGATTTACTCGGTGGTGACGCGTCCATGGGAAACTCGGCAACAGTTGGCATAAACAAAGACGGCACGACAGCAAACCAAGTTTCATATAATTCCGCCAGCCTTACCGAAGGGCAAGCCATCAGCTTTACGCCAGACGGCGGGGGAGGCTATACGGTCAACACAAGCGCAACATACGACCCTGTCTACTTAGCGGATGCCAGCGCCCCAGACGCACCAATACTCAGTGCACCCACAAACAGTACTACCGATGTCAGCACGACACCGACATTTTCGTGGGGAGCTGCAAATCTAGCCGACACATACCAGCTGGTTGTCGCAAGTGATGCAAATTATTCAAATATCGTCATCAATGAGAGCGGGCTAACAAACACAACATATACGCCTTCAACGGCACTAGACACAAATACGATGTACTACTGGAAGGTTATCGCAGTCAATAGCAGCGGTACAGCAATATCTGACGGATGGAAGTTTACTACTGCGCCGCCAGACGACAATGACGGCGTCTTACAATCCGTCGAAGCGGCAGCTCCAAACGGCGGTGATGCCAATGGAGACAGCACGCCCGATTCACAACAAACAAACGTGACAAGTTTAGTAGACCCAGTAACAAATAGATATGCCGTTCTCGATACCGTAGGCTGCCCGACAAATACGAACGTATCCGCGGCCGCCCATACGAACGACGACTCTTACACGTACCCAGCAGGCATGCTCAGTTTCGTTCTAGATTGCGCCAGCCCTGGCGATACCGCCACGATAACGCAGTATTACTACGGCGTCGACCCAAGCGGACTCGTGCTACGTAAGTACAATTCAACCACGCACACATACCAAAACATCACCAATGCAACAATCAGCAGCGTGCTGATAGGCGGCCAAGCCGCAACCAAAGTCGTATACACCGTTACGGATGGCTCGGCACTCGACGACGATGGCACGGTCGACGGCCATATCGTTGACCCAGTCGGCCTAGCCGAAGCCGTTGCGCCTGGCGCGCCCAATACTGGCGTCGGCTCACGTGAAGACTATCTGGCAGGCTTGCTCGCCCTGACTTCAATCAGTCTATTCATAACTGCTGGAGCACTCACTCTGAGCCGCAAAAAATCACAATTTTAGACAATGCGCTCGTACTTAAAATACCCCCGAACGTAAAAGCCGAGGGTATTTTAAGTAGCAACTATTTACGATTCAATCGCCGTCAGCTCGATATCAAACACCAAATCGCTGTTTGGTGGGATGTTTGGCGATGGGCTAGCAGGGCCATAGGCCATAGCTGCCGGTATAACTAAACGGCGTACGCCACCGACTTTCATGCCTGGCACGCCTTGTGTCCAGCCAGGAATAACGCCGCTAAGTGGAAACGTCACAGGATTTCCAAAGTCGTGGCTGCTTTGAAAAATCGTACCGTCTGCTACGAGAGCACCGGTGTAATGAGCGGTGATTGTCGCGCCTTGTGGCACTTCGTCACCCGTGCCTACAGTCACGTCAGTGATCTGTAATTCAGTCACTTCAGTCATAGGGTTAAAGTTTGCTAATTTCGTACCTTCGAGTTTTTGAGTATTATCCATGTACCTAGTATAGCTGCAAAAGATCAAAAAAAGTGTTATACTAAAAACAGCAAGTATTCTAGACTTATCGCTATATATTGGTTTAGCCACCGACCTGTACGACAAAAGCAACGCATATTGCATCTAAAAGCTTTAAACGAAAGGCAACACATGGCAACAAAACTATTTATAGGAAAACTCTCTTACGATACCGTCGAACAAAGTCTCAATGATTTATTCTCTCAGTACGGACAAGTAAACAGCGCGGACATCATCATTGACCGACAGACAAACAAGTCCAAAGGATTTGGATTCGTAGAAATGGCCGATGACGAAGCAGCTAAAAAAGCAATCGCCGAACTCGATGGCAAAGAGTTTGAAGGACAAAGGTTAGTCGTAAACGTCGCCAAGCCACGCGAGGAACAACCTCGTCACCAAGGCGGCTTCCGACGAAGTTGGTAATATGACGAATTCTCTCACGAGGCAACAATTCTTGAAATCAGAACAAGGGGTGTCGCTTCGGGAGGAACTGATGGTGATGGTAAAAAGTGCCGAGTATAATACTCGGCCTATTTATTCTTTGGTTTCTGTCGATGAATTCCAATTCGTTGAAAAGCACATGGACTACATGAGTAAACACCCACGCATGAACCATCGGCAGTACGTTCTAAACCTCAAACTGATGACAAAAATCCGATAGCTAACGAAGGTCCGATATCTACGATACGCGGACGGCGTAGACGACTAGGCGGTGATCGTAAGTACCTTGTGTCGCTACATAAGTTCCGGCGCAAGTCATAAGATTCAATCCTTGAGAACCGTCGCCATAGACACTCAACGCTTTGCCCATGTCAATATCGACTAGGGGTACTGTTTCTGTGTGTACTACACGGTATTTGAACGTTTGACCACCATAGTTTACGCTGATAATTTGACCTTCACGAACACTGTGAAGCTTAGCAAAGACGCCGTCAACATGACCGTCCAAAAATGCCGCGCCATCCACACCGGGTCGAGCGCTACCAATCCAATGACCAACCTGTAGGCTGGAAGGTACGTCAATATTGTTGGTTGCCGTTACGCCCACCTCGATGATAGACGACTGAAACCCGATAGATGGAATCGAGAGGCTGTTGCCTACGACAGCCGCAGCACGAGGCTTAGCAGGCTGAGCAGCAGACACGTTCTTAGTCGACGCCGTGAACACTTGTGGTTTAGATATGCTTGAACTTGGAGAATTTTGGCTTGAGTTTTGAGCAGCTTGCGGCAGCGCGAGCTCTTGCGTGTGAGGGTTTTCTGATGAGTAGGCAGGTGTTGCCGCCCAAACAGTGACACAGAGATTAACACCGACCATAAGAGCGGCGAAAGCTGACAATAAACTAGTACGTCGTTGCATATAATTCTCCCAATGCATGTCTGCAAATAAAAAACCCCGGACAGTCGCCCTCCGGGATCTATATGAACTTAATATAATTATATCAGAAAACTACAAAAAATGCAAGCGTGTACGAGGGGTCCCGTCTGGTTACGTCTCGTCCGCTAGACAATTGGTATACAATGGGTGCAATATGACATCGGAAAACGTTCCCGCCATAAAGCCTAACAAGCAGTTTCCGATAGGTGATGTCGTCTATGATAGCCACCGAAACAAAAAAGTATCTGAGTGGTTCGAAAGAGTAGAGGACATGGACCGCGACGGGTATTCGGCGCACGTCAACTTCCACCATGCGCCAACATCGCAAGACGGTGAAAAAGCATGTTTGACGCACGACGCTGCAGTGCGACTTTGTCAAAGTTGGGACAATTCACGAGCAGATGGTGTACCGGCCTCACATGTAGGGTATAGACTAGTTATGACCTTCAATCAGCAGGCTCGACTACTACCAAAGTGTGACGTAGACCTGACCAAGCAATTGACTCAAATGTGCGAGCAGCAAAAGCACTTGGCGCGTGAATTCGCGCGCTTTGCATGGGAAAGTATCGCTGACTATCCGCACGTATACGCAGTTTATGAGCGTTTACTCGAAATTGGCCGGACGCGGTTCGCCCTAGACGACGAAGAAGATCGCGATTATTTTAAAGCGGGCATGGCGCTGCCATTCATGTTTGCCTGGACAAGCAGGCTCGAAGGCTACACACCGAAATTTTCAGGCATGATAGAAACGACTGGCGAACCAGACAGTGACAGTTTCGGTCGATGCTTTACGACCTGACCAACTAGTTCGAGCCTGATTCGTACGCAAGGCTATATGACGGTGAAATTTCACCGGTTACATTGTCATACGGCGCACCAAACAGCGCGACGCAACGACGCAACAATTCGGCATGAATGCGCTCCATGTCTGGCTCGCCAATCACTTCCGTCAGCAAATGTTCAGTCTCTGTAGGTAGATGCTTTGCAATCAAGCTATCGCTCAAGGCAAATGATCGTATGCGCCAGCTTAGCGCGGCGTCTACGGTTGGCAATGGGTTTCCGATGCAAGCTTCGCAGGCCGGAACGCCAAGACACGCTACAGTCTTGAGATTTACGTCAGGCTTCGTCCACGTGTCGGGCTTTCCCCATATCATATACGCGAAGTCTCTTGCGCGTCCTCGATCCATAGTCGGGTCATACGAGTGAACTATCACTGCATCGTCTTCGTTCTGTTTCCTGATACCGATTACTCGTTCGTGCAATACGTCGCTAAACACGACCGGATGTAAATCATCCGGCTCAAACGGCTCACCGTTTTCGCATTTCCATAAATCTCGTACTGGAATACCCCAAATTTTTCGCATATATACTCCTGTTTCGTAGGGACAAGGGTACTACACATTTATCGACCGTACAAATTTAATGTGTAGTTTGTGTCATAATTATATATAGACACAAGGAGGGTATATGAGAGGATTCGTAGCCAATATCGAAGAAATATCGAAAGCGAACACAAATTTTCGCCACGTTTTGTACACCGGACACAACGCACAGCTAGTCGTGATGAGCATCGCGCCTGGTAGCGAAATCGGCATGGAAATTCACCCGGATAATGATCAGTTTTTGCGATTCGAAAGTGGAACAGGCAAGGTAATCATCGACGGCAATGAACATGACGTCAGCGATGGTTTTGCCGTGGTCGTACCAGCTGGCTCGGAGCATGACGTCGTAAACGTATCGCAAACCGAGCCGCTCCAGCTCTACACACTTTATTCACCGCCACATCACCAAGACGGGTTAGTACGTGCCACCAAAAAGGACGCCGAAGCTCATGAAATCGAATTCGACGGCGTAACGAGCGAATAAATAATCTACTCCGATTCTGAGGATGAAAACTTTATTTATTGACAAGTATATTTTTTGATTTTATAATCACCGGTAATGAAATTACCGCGAATAAGTGTTGAAGTATTTCGGGATCGCGGTTCGCCAGACGCGGCTGTTGAGCTTGCCGTACGCGCCCTGCAAGAAATGAATCTGATTTTTGATGATGGCTTAGGAGTTATTGATAGCGGCCGGCTAGCCCCACTTGGTTATCCGGGCGTTTCACATGTCAATGTAGATGACGTGCCCACTATAGAGACAAGGGCAGATTACGGCGTAGTTATGACGCACAATCCACTCATATCGTCCCCTGGGCTACAGACAGAGTACGATGAGCGAAATGAAATAATAGTAGGTATAGCAATAACGAACGGTAAAGAAAAACCGTACGGAATAATCAATTCCGAATATCCAGAAGAAGTGTCAGAACGCGCTGTACAGCACGAGTTTGGTCACCTGATGGACGTCAAACGAAACGGTGAAAATTATGATGGCGAGTGGCACTGCAGCCTAGAACAGTGCACCATGTATCGTACAGCGACTCGCGAAAAAAGCGATTTTTGCAATGAGTGCGCCGACCAAGCTGCTAAATATTTGTTCATGCGACGCAGACAAAAAGCCGGACTACTACGCAGGCTTTTCGTCTTGTAAAATTTCATCAGTTCTAAAGACCCTTACAATACTCTGATTAGGTTCATATCTTTTAATTTGTTATAGTGTTTTCATTATGTCGAACCCCGAAACACCTGAAGCATCCGGCGGACCAGACTTTGGCAACATAGCCCCCGAGGATCAACAGTATTTACAAGAACTTAGTGACGCATTTGACCGATTACCTGAGCAACTCGAACACAGGCGAGCAATCTACATGGCCGATCTACATATACGCAAAGAGACAATTGATCGCGCCATAGAGTCGCTGGAGCGGGATCAGCACGAAGCATACAAGCAAATTTATTCTCATGGGTTACGTAATCAAGAATCAAACACTAGGTTATCCTTTAAACAATACGTCGACACGTTATTTATGCTACCCGAAAGCAAGTTAAATGAACGAGCAAGGGCGCTAGAGTTTGCACTTAGTAGCGCGGACAGGTCGCAGTCAACTCTTAACGAAGCTATAAACGGGTTTATGAACCATTTCGATCCTTCCACTCTCCGTGATATGGTGGAAGAAATCACGGCAATGACAGATTTAACAGAGGCAGCATCGCGCGCATGCGTCATCTACGACGCCTTAGTAAAACCAGCCGATCAATTGCTAAAACGCTTCGACACGTAACATGCTACACTGGGGGGCACATGTATACGAGGGACACTATACCGAAAATTCTACCCAATGAAAGCTTCCCTCTGGGCGACATAAAAGACTCACTTAAAGAGCAGGGTGCAAACGGGTGGCTGAACACCATAGAAAAACTGGATAATAATCAATTCAGGGCAAGGGTAAATTTATTTCATGCGCCAACCGCTACCATCGGATACGGAGCAGGGTACAGGACATTCAAAGCCGCGATGCTACTTTGTGGACAGTGGGACCTCGTGCAAGGCAACAATAGTAGCCTTGCTACTGTCGGGTTCAAAGTTGCAATGACATTTCAAAACGAAGTCCACTATCTTCCTAGCTCAAATCTAGATCTCACACTCCAACTAGCCCGCATGCAAAACTCAGAAGAACAACTTTATCGCGCGCAGGATTTTGCCCGAGCAGCCTGGTACGGTATGTCGCAATATCCTAATGTATATGAAAAATTCGATCGCCTCCTAGAACATTCGCGAATCAGATACCGTCTTTCACCTGAAGAAAACCGTGAATATTTCCAAGCTGGCATGGCACTTCCATACATGCTGTCGTTAACAACTGCGCTGGCGGAAAGCACACCTGAAATCAAAGGCATGGCTGACAGAACTGGTAAAAACTGGAACTTACAAACCACGCCGTTTCGTCAATTTTTTACAGACGAAGTAGAACTCGCCGAAGACAACATTATACCCAGCGACTATCTGGAACGTAACGAATAAACTTGATAAATACATGAGTGTTTCATGCATAACTCGCTCATGCTATAGTTAATCCACCATCTATACAGCTGGTGTCCTTTCCCTACGATTCAGAAGGAGTTGCCATGCAAACCTTCATCAACACGCTGGTCATGTTTCTTTTCATCATGAGTGTTTTGCTGGTCTCCGGCGCTAGCGTTGGAGGCGGCGTTTTACTCCTCGTCTGCGGCTTTGTATGCCTCGTGGCTTGCATCGCCCTAGGCAAGACCAAGAGCACCATCTTTTCTGAAACAGTATAATGTCCGCTAAGGGCAGAGACCCCGGCTCGCACAGTGTGTGGCCGGGGTATTTCAATAGAAAGGTGCGTGGCTAGTCACGCGCAAAATCTAAACGGATTTGCAGCGCAGAAATCGTCGCGGCTAGCGCCTCGTACTGGGTAATCAACAGACTAAATTCGATAAGTTGCTTTTCATCGAAATAAAACGCCAATCCAGCCCATGTGTTATCCGAAATCGTACGAGTAAGGACCATCTCATCGACCGCTTTGATCATCGCCCTGTGCCGATGCGTCAAACCATCGCAGTCAGGGTAGACGAACACTCTGTCTTGGAACTCAGAATCCAAGCCGTATTTACGAGCAATCCGACGATGATGCTGCAGCTCATACTCACATTTGCACAGATGGGCAACACGTAAAATAACCAGTTCGGTGTCTTGACGCGGAATCCTACCGCCACCGAGAAGCATACCGCTAAACGGTAACCAGGCCCAAAACAGGCGCTTGTGTAATGCCAGCATGGCAAACAGGTGCATTTCCGGCGCGCCCACGGCGCGTGCGGCAATCCGACAAATTATCCAATTTATCAAACCGATATCGCGCAGACCGCGTGAGCGTATACGTCGTCGATCAATTGTCATAAATCCTCCTAGAAGCGGAGACTAAACAAGGCAGCAATTTGCTGCCCACGCAATCATTATATCAATAATCAGATTAATTCAGGCCGATATTCACGTGGCATGATGCGCGTAAAGCACGACACGGAATCAATCGTAAATTGTCGTGGCAACGAAATCGATTCAGCCACGATAGCGCGCGTCTTATCAATATCGAGTACGTTTGGCTCTGTTACCTGTAGCAACGTAACGTGAGGTGTATACGGACGCTTGTAGTGAGCAGCTCGTACATCCGGAGGCAGTAGTTTAACCAGTTGCGACTGCAGCGAGTAGAGACTATGCGATTCGGCTCGCAGATAGCAGACTTGCTGGCCAAATATTCCGATTTCTTCGAGTGCTATGGTAAGTGGTAAATAACGACTCGCGATTTCGCGGACCTTCGGCAACAGTTCACTCGGCATAATACCGCGAAGGCTCGGCGGATTAAGTAATGTGACATGGGGCACTAGTGGTTTAAGCGCCACTTCGTTCGTTTCATGCAGCCGCCACTTCAGTTCAGCAATTTGCCGGTCTAACTCTGGCGGTAGGGCAATCCCGATAAAATACACCTCTTGATGCGGCATGTCATCCATATATTCATGGTAACGTGGTCGGCAGAGAATAGCTACCGCGCCCGTTAAAAATGCCCGCGCCGGAAACTCGTATGAATTTCCAGCGCGGGCTTTGCGCAAACTTAGTCAGCCTTAGCCGCCACTAATACTATCTATGTAGTCAACGAGGGCTGTACGAAGTGATAGATTAAGATATTTTTTGCGTTCGCGCGACGTTACATCACGTACTCGCTCAATCTTCAAGCGATTGAACTGATACAGCTCCGGTGGCTTGAAGTCATCCGTACCTTCTACGTACGACATCTCTTCGATAAACTGGTGCAGGACAAGCTGCCGAATCGCATGATTGTTAGAATTAGTCAAAGCTTCGGTCGCCACGCTGTCGAGTAGTGGCATCCGCACCTCAAACTTACCGCAAACAATGTTGTACATACCGATTTGTCGTGCACTCTTCACGATACCGATGAGCCGCTTGGGCAAGTTCGCTACCTTGATCTGCCTCATTTTCATAGTAACTCTCAATCCTCGAGTTGCGAGCCGCAGTGCGACTATGGCCTCAATCATGCCATAAAATGCACTAAAATAAAACCATACCGAAATGACAGTCCGTCCTGGAAAGTCATAATGCTCTCGTCTACAAATACCGCAAAACTCATGATATAGTCAGGTAGTACATTAATTAATCAGTATCCAGAGTGCAGCGAGAGATCTAGCTCTACGACCTGCCGGCAACCTGTTCGCATACGTGTGCATAAGGTGCCCCCTCTAGCCCTAGCGGAAAGATAAATGCGCAAGCTCCTTTTCTGCCGCGTGGGCGACAGATACGAAAGGAGTTATTTTTATGCCAAAATTCAGAACTGCCGAATCGGTAAGCCCGAAACATCCGGATAAAATATGTGATCAGATTTCTGACGCTATTCTGGATGCGCATCTGACGCAAGATTCTCACGCGAGAGTGGCAATCGATGTAACTGGCGGTCACGGTACCGTATTTGTAACAGGCGAGGTAACGTCTAAGGCGACTGACATAGACGTAGCCAGCATAGTTCGACGAATCGCAGGCGACGTAGAAGTCATAGAACATATCTTTAACCAGAGTGGCGAAATTGCCCGCGGCGTGGACACGGGCGGCGCAGGCGACCAAGGCATTATGGTAGGTTACGCCACCGGCGAAACTGAAGAACTGCTGCCGCTCGAAGTCGTACTTGCACGTCGGCTCAATCAATATCTATATGAAAAATGGGAATATGATGGCAAGACACAGATCACATTAACCGACGGCGAAATCGTCTCTGTAGTAGCTAGTTTTCAGCATGCGCCGAGTAACAAATTGCGACGACGATTGGATGCCTGGCTGGACAATGAACCGCTGGCAAAACCGGCGAAAAACATTGAATTTCATGTCAATCCAAGCGGAGACTGGGAGCAGGGCGGTTTTGACGCTGACGCCGGCCTGACTGGTCGCAAACTCGTCGTCGACAACTACGGCCCACGAATTCCGATAGGTGGCGGTGCTTTTAGTGGCAAAGACCCAAGCAAGGTCGACCGTTCGGCAGCATATGCCGCGCGTAAAGTCGCAATTGATTACTTAAAAAAGGAAAAAGCGAATGAAGTTTTCGTTTACCTTGCATACGCCATAGGCCACGATCAGCCACTTGAAGCTACTGTTGTCGTGGACGGTCGCGAAGAAAAAGTAGAAGGCTATGATTTGTCGCCAAATGGCATCATAAAACTCCTTGACCTGAAACGTCCTGTTTATGAGCAGACTGCTCGCTACGGTCACTTTGGCCATCCTGACTTCACTTGGGAAAAGTAGGATGCAATAAAACATGCTATACTTTGTATATGAAAGCAACTTGGAACAACACAGTTATCGCAGAGGCACCGAAAGAGGAGTTAATCCGTATCGAAGGTAATTGGTATTTTCCGCCACATGCTATAAAACGTGAGTACTACAAAGACAGTGACCACCACACTACCTGTCCCTGGAAGGGCGAGGCAAGCTACTATGATGTCGTCGTCGATGGTCAAACAAACGAATTTGGGGCCTGGTACTATCCGGAACCGAAAGAAGGATCAGTTGAACGCGTCGGCAAGGACTACAAAGACTACGTGGCGTATTGGAACGGTATTGAAATAACCGAATAGTCAATCCGTCGAAATTTTATACGGTTAAACCCTTGTGCTTAGCAAGGGTTTAACCGTATAATACCGCTTAAGCCTGTCGTCATAAAAAGGGGAGGCCATATACCATTAAACTTACAGCGCTAACACCGTTCTGGCATCGCCGCGCCTGCGAGGCAGTTGCCCTAATTGACGCCATTATATTGGCGTTGTTTGCGTGGGTAAATATAGAAGGTATCGATGATCCTAATGCCGGGTTTACCGTCAGTATACTTGCAGTCGTCATCAGCTTTGTCAGTTTTATTATTGCTGGCGCATCTTATTTCTTCGCTAAGGAAAAATTCCGTACCAGTAGCGTTCTCGCCGCGTATGTCCTGCTCGTTATTGCTATCGGGGTAGTCATTTTACAAACCGGCCAATACAGTTCACCGTTTTTGGTGCTCTGGATAATATCCGCGTTCTTCAGCGGCATATTCGGCATACCTGTTACCGCCTTTTTACTTACCGGACTCGGCGGGTATACCGTCTGGGCAATAACGACAAACCAATTAGCAAGTAGTCGGGTACTCGGCATTCTTTTGGCCGGCCTACTTCCGCTGCTTATCAGTTATGTACTGTGGCACGGAAAGGCAAGTAGCGACAAGACTAAAGATAAAGCCTTTTACGATTTAGAGAACAAACTGAATCAAGTCGCGAATAAAGCCGATGTTGTAATTGGCGCCATCAGCGACGGCGTTATTGCCATAAACAACAAACAACAAATCGAGCTAATCAACGCCGCCGCGCAGCGACTCGTAGGATGGAAGGACCAGGACGCACTCCATCTGGATTACAAGTCGGTCCTACAGCTACTCTCGAACGACGGCCATGAGCTCGACAACTCAAAAAATCCAATTCTTGAGGTCCTAACCACCAATCAACCAAAACGACGTAATGACCTGCAACTACTAACCAGCTCCGGCAAAAAAATTACCGTCGAAGTTATCGTGTCTCCGATTGGTCGACTAGGCTCCGGTGCCATTATCGTGTTCCGCGACATCACCAAAGAACTAGTAGAAGAGCGTGCTCAGGCAGAATTCATTAGCACCGCCAGTCACGAAATGCGCACACCGGTAGCATCAATCGAAGGATATTTGGGTCTAGTATTAAATCCTGCAACGGCACAAATTGACGACAAGGCTCGTGAATTTATCACAAAAGCTCACGCCTCGGCTCAACACTTAGGCCGCTTGCTCCAAGATCTACTTGACGTCACAAAAGCAGACGACGGACGCCTGTCTAACAATCCTAAAGTAATCGACCTTGTCGTCTTTGTTGGCGGTGTAATCGAAGAGCTCAACTCAAAAGCACAAGAAAAGGGACTGAGACTGTTTTTCAAACCTGCAACTGACAGCACCAAAGGAAGCTCGCGTACAGTTGAACCAGTATTTTTCGTCAACCTTGACGCAGATCATTTGCATGAGGTCGTGATCAATCTTGTCGAAAACGCCATCAAATACACTCCTGCCGGAGAAGTCGTCGTCGACATCAAAGGCGATGACGATCATGTAGTCGTTTCAATCACCGATAGCGGCATCGGTATACCGACCGAAGACATCCCGCACCTGTTCCAAAAATTCTATCGCGTGGACAATAGTGACACGCGTGAAATCGGAGGAACCGGACTAGGTCTCTACCTCTGCCGTCGCCTGACAGAGACGATGGGAGGACGAATTTGGGTTGAAAGCGAATATAAGAAAGGGTCAACGTTCTCAGTTGAGCTTCCACGTATATCACATACCGAGGCCAACCACCTTATTGATATGTCGTCACCAGAAAATGGCAGCGGCACTGCTGAGCTTGGTGAAATAGCCGCACCGACCGCTGATGAAAATGACGACAGCTCCGACATCGGACAAGGAAGCATGCCGATGGTACAACGTGCCGAAGCCCTAAAAACACCTATAATTACCGACCACAAAAAAAGTCTCAAAGCGGCAACTCCAACTGCTACACAAGTTAAAACGCCACAAGTAGCACCACAACCGCCGACGCCAGTCGCTCCAGCACCAACCGCGCCACAAGTAGCACCACAACCGCCGACGCCAGTCGCTCCAGCACCAACCGCGCCACAAGTAGCACCACAACCGCCGACGCCAGTCGCTCCAGCACCAACCGCGCCACAAGTAGCACAGGTTGCCGCTGGGGCTGTCGGCCCGCAAGATCCACGAATTGCACAGCTTGCAGTACCTAAACGTTAAAAACATAAAAAGCATAAGGGGTATAGTATTTTCCGCAATGCTTTAGTAGAATGGGGGTAATATGACAAAGATTTTATTAGTAGAAGATGACAAAAGTTTGCGCGAAATCTATGGTGTTCGTCTACTTGCGGAGGGTTACGACATCGTTTCTGCAGGTGACGGCGAAGAAGCACTTGCTATGGCCATAAAAGAGAAGCCTCACCTTATCATTAGTGACGTCATGATGCCCAAAATTAGTGGCTTCGACATGCTAGATATTTTGCGAAGTACCACTGAAACTCGTGACATAAAGGTCATTATGATGACAGCGTTATCAAGTGAAGACCAACGATCACGTGGCGAACAGCTTGGTGCCGATAAATATCTCGTGAAATCACAAGTTGGTATCGAAGATGTCGTACGTACTGTCCATGAAGTCCTCGGAGACTCAAGTGGCGGAGACGCATCTGCAGCATCGACAGAAAGCAAAGACACAGCACCAGCTGCCGATGCCGCAAAGCAAGCCGAGACACCAGCAACCGAAAAAACCGAATCAACCGATAACGAAAATAAAGAGGAAAACATGCAACCAACCGACAACGCAAACCCGACCGTACCAACAGTAGAACCAACTGACACGTCTTCACCTGCTCCAGTAGCTTCAACACCCGGCAACGAAGACGCCGGCCCGCTGCCTCCTCAGCCAAGTGAAGTTGAAAGTACATTACCTCAACCGACTGCACCGTTTTCATCACCAGCACCAAATAGCTTAGGCGAGCAAATTACTCAACCTGAAACACCGGCAGAGAACACGTCTGTTGATTCAGTTCTTCCACCTGTTGCGCCTGTTGAAAGTGAATCTGTAGCGCCTTCTGAACCGGTCCAGCCACCAGTAAGTGAGTCCGTAGACACAACTACGCCAACAGTAGGCACCGAGCCTGTCGTTGAAGCGCCTGCACTCTCAGGATCACCTGTAGTGGAGCCAGTTTCATCTGAGCAACCCGCCTTTGCACCAGCTCCTGCTGAAAGCGTAGAAGCTCCTAGTACTGACGACGGCTCAACACCAGTCGCAGGTACACCCGCCGCCTAGAACAACGTGCTATCATAATCCGTAGTGAATATTGTCTTTCCTATTCGTTTAAACAAATACCTGGCTCAGGTCAGTGGTATATCGCGCCGTAATGCCGACGATCTGATTAGTGGCAAACGCGTCACTATTGACGGTAAAGTTGCAACACTAGGTGACAGAGTCGAAGAGGGTAATGAGGTACGAGTTAACGGTAAACCGATTAATACTGATGTGTCATTTATATACGTAGCGCTCCACAAACCGCGCGGCTATGTTTGCTCACGCAAACGTCAAGGCGACAGCCCAACCATATATGAACTGTTACCTGATAAATATCATTCACTCAAAACAGCTGGCCGGCTCGATCGAGATAGCAGTGGAATTATATTGCTTACCAATGACGGTGATTTCGCGCAGCGCATGACACACCCTAGTTATCACAAGGTAAAACGCTATACTGTTGAGCTCGACAAACCGCTGGAGCCACTTCATCAGCAAATGATTAATGATTTTGGCGTCGACCTTGAAGACGGCAAAAGCAAACTAACTCTCGAAAGGGAGTCAGATGACCGCAAACGATGGGTTGTTACTATGAGCGAAGGTCGCAATCGACAAATTCGGCGTACGTTCATAGCACTCGGCTATACAGTTACGACTCTGCATAGAACTGATTTCGGACCGTACCACGTACATGACATAAAAGAAGGTTCTTTCGAAATTACAGAACCTA
This sequence comes from Candidatus Nomurabacteria bacterium, assembly GCA_023898645.1. NCBI lineage: Bacteria > Candidatus Nomuraibacteriota > Candidatus Nomurabacteria bacterium. The sequence goes on from CP060232.1 coordinate 846,269, forward strand.
AATAGCGCACAAAACGTCCATTTACCACCTCTGTATATACGTAAAAATTGTGAAATGTCTCACGATAAAGCGTATAATAAACGACTACTGATGTCGAAAGAATTGGTGAGGAAAAAAGAGAGGGTATATATATCAGACTGGGTTGGGCGCGCGCTCAGCATTACAAGCCTGACTTCAATGCTCATGATGCCCGCAGGCACGTACGCGTCGCTCCAACCAGACGCAGCACCATTCAACCCCGGAATTACGCTACAGGACGCGCAAACTAGCCCTCCGGTTGAACAAACCGCACCGATTATCACTTACAACGAAAAGACGGGTCTGACACGTGATACTGGTACTGATATGCAATCATGCCTCGACTTTGTCGTCTGCGGTACCGATTTAGGTATACCATTTCGTCTACCAAATGGCGCCAGCGTCGGATATCTTTTTGGCGACACGTTCGCAGTAAAAGGGCCGTTTATCAAAGACAGTGAGTTGCCACCGAGTGGTGATCAATACCGTGCACAGGTGATGCTACGATCAGATACGATACCGACAAAAGGTCAGCCAATCACATTTGACGGCGCAGCGGGCTTGGAAAGTGCAAATACAGGCACGGCACCAGAGTTCCTTGGCCAATGGCACATACTCGTCAACGATGGTATCAGTCTCCCCGACGGTAGTGTCGTCGTCTCGTATCAACACACCGTAGAGGTAAACAATCCGGCCGACAACACGTGGCACACTGATTATTCCGGATTAGCATGGAGCCCCGATGGTAATCACTTTGAACTTATGGGCCCACACTGGGAAAACACTCAGGACAACAACGACCCATTCCAGATGTGGTCCATGCAGCTCGATGGCGACTACGTATATATCGTCAGCGACCAAGCCGGACGTAAGTCAGGACCAATGATGCTCTTCCGCGTACGTTGGGATGATATGTTCAATGCAGACGCATATACATATTGGAATGGCACCGACTGGGGTAACAAACAAGATGCATCACCAATTATGGACGGCCATTTCGGTGAGCCTTCACTCCGTAAACTAAGCGACGGAACATGGGCGCTCGGGTACACCGACTACACAGGCGCACCCAAGATTGTCACGCAAACCCTGAAAAATCCGGAAACTGGTCCCGAAGGAGAATGGAACAAACCAAAAGTACAACTAACATGGCAACAACAACCCTTTCTCTACGGAGGATTCATTCATCCTGATTCGACCGCTGACAATCTTATCCTTATGGTGTCCGTGTGGCAAAAACAGAACGACGGTTCCGAGCACGGCAAGTTAGTTCAATATGACGTGTCACATTTAGTAGGGTCACTCTAGGTGCGCCTTTAATCTCAGCCGATTGGCACTTTATCCTTACACAAAAAGCCTATTGTGCTTATGTCAAAACTATGTTGAATATATTGTACACGGGTGTATAATGGCCGAAACTACACATCTCTGTAGCGCACCTAAAATCAGGAGGAAAAACAATGTCCCGCTGGTTCGTCTGTTTCTTCGCGACACTCGTCGCGATGCTCGGGCTGGCGGAACCAACGTCAGCAACTTCGTGGTCGCCACCGATGCCGCAAACACTAGTTATCGCACCGCTTTTGACACGAATTACAGGGGCCGACCTGAAAACCACATCCCAATTCGGTGGTGATTCGACGGATCTGATGATCCCGTTCACCCTTGAAAACGGCAGTGTTGGATTCTTGGGCGGCGATACATTCGATACGGCAACACCCGGAGTAGGAAATTGGCGTTCACCAATTCTACTGCGTTCCAACCAAACACCGGTGCCTGGTCAGCCGCTTGTCTTTGACAGTGCAGCAGGTATCAATGGCACCGGTCTGGCGCCGGAAATCATGCAGAATGCACACCAGAACGGTACTGAATACACCGTCATTCCAACCGACGGTATCAGCTTCCCGGAAACGGGCAACGAAATCGTATCGTACATGTCAGTTCATGCGTGGTGGCCGACGGACGACCAGGCGTGGTCGAATAACTATTCAGGCCTGGCATGGTCGCCAGACGGCAACCATTTTTATCGGATCGGACCTACGTGGGCCAACGATACGGTAAATAACGACAGTCCCTTCCAAGTCATGAGCATGCAACGGAATGGAAATTTCGTTTACATCATATCGGTGCGTGCAGGCCGTCAGCCGGCCACGGACGCCCCCATGATGCTGCAGCGAGTGCCGTGGAACAGCATGCTCGACAAGTCGACGTATCAATGTTGGGCGGGTACCAACGTATTTGACGATTCGTGGTCATCGGATTACTCGGCCTGCAAGCCGATTTTAACCGGTAGCTTCGGAGAGCCATCGCTACGATTATTGAGCGATGGGAAAACCTGGGCCATGTCCTACCTGGACACCAGTAGTCCCGACGCACCGTCGATCGTTACGCGAGGTGCTCCCTCTCCGGCCGGACCATGGAGCGTACCGAAAGTACAGCTGACCTGGGACCAAAACCCATTTCTGTACGGGGGATTCATCTATCCGCGTTCGACTCCGAAGAACTTACTGCTGATGGTCTCTACATGGGTACCGCCAGACTGTGGACTCGAACCACGCTATGACGTATCTGTGCTTAGGGGAGCATTGTAGACATGTAAGTAATCACTCCAACAAACCCCGAATGACGGTATCACAACCGTCATTCGGGGTTTTTCATATTTGGGCATATTTATAATAAAAAACTCATCTATTGTCAATAGTTATTACCTCTGTTATAATGGTGGCAGTTATGGCTACAAAATTACCAACTGTTGCAATCATCGGTCAAGCGAACGTCGGAAAGAGTTCGCTGTTTAATCGTATGGTGCGCGCACAGCAGGCAATCGTAGCCCGAGAAGCCGGCACTACCCGAGATAACGTACTAGGCAAGGTTGACTATCACGGGCATCAGTTCTGGCTAGTCGACACAGCCGGCCTCAAAGATCCCTCTGACGATTTCGAAGCCTCAATCCAGGAGCAAATCACCGAAGCTGCCGACACTGCAGACGTCATCGTTGTTGTCGTTGATAGCACACAGTACGTCAGCGACGACGATCGCTACATCGCTAAAAAGGCACTAAAAAGCAAAAAACCGGTCATACTCGTCACCAACAAAGCCGACCTCAAAGAAAGCCTCAAAGACGACGAGTTTAAGCGTCTCGGCATAAAAATGATTGTCCGCACCAGCGCCGAACACAACAGTGGCATCACTGATGTTCTCAATGAAGTCACTGCACACATTCCGGCGCGAACTGAAGAGCAGCCAGACGAAGTACTACGTATCGCACTCATCGGCCGACCAAACGTAGGCAAGTCATATCTGTTTAATACTCTTGCAGGCAAACAACAGGCCATAGTAGCCAACATCGCCGGCACTACTCGTGACGTGAATCGCGTGGCGCTTAGGTTCAAAGGTCGCGACATCGAACTGCTCGACACCGCTGGTATGCGTAAACCAGGCAAGCAAGAAGTAGGTATAGAAAAATTTAGCGTGTTGCGCACCCTACAAGCTATCGAACAAGCCGACATCTGCCTGTTGCTCATGGATGCAAATGAGCTAAACACGCAGCTCGACCAGCGACTTGCTGGTATCATCGACGAAGCAGGAAAGGGCATGGTTATCGTCGTCAGCAAATGGGATAGCGTCGAAGACAAAGACGCCTTCACGCGTGACGCCATCGCTCCCAAAATCGCCCGCTCATTCAAATTTACTCCATGGGCACCGCTTATCTTTACATCGAGCGTCACCGGGCAGAACGTAACAAAATTATTCGAACTTGCACTCGACATCGAGGCTCGACGCAATCAAGAAACCAAGACCCGAGTCTTGAACGATTTATTGCAAACTGCAATTCAAAAACACCCGCCAGCCGGGCTCAAAAACACGCACCCTAAGCTGCGCTATATCGTGCAAACCGATACAAACCCACCTTGGTTTGTCATCCACGGTAGCAATCTAAAGTTTGTCCACTGGTCTTACAAGCGTTATTTTGAACGCCTACTACGTGAGACCTACGACTACTCAGGTACGCCAATCAAGTTTAGTTTCATTGACGAAAAACAAGTCAAAAGCAACAAAGAACGAATCGCTCAGGGCAAAGATCCTGTCACCAAAAAATACAAACAAGAAAAGAATAGTTAATCCTTATTCAACGCGCGTCTGATCACTGATTGCGCGACGTTTCTGTGTGGCGCGAGGTAAGCGGCGCGGATCAGTCTGGTGAACGCCAGCTCCAGACGTCTTGCGCGTCCATAGCTGCTCGCGCGACATCTTAAACAACGTTGCTAATTTTTGATTAGCTTGGCCCTTACGATGAGATCTTTTTGATTTCTTTTTGTTTGTCATAGTATTTATATACCTCTAACTCTAGAGTACCACAAGAGAAATGCTCAATTACAAGCACAAAACCGTGTTCGGGTATACTAGTACTATGAAACTTGTTTTCGCCCAAGGTAATCCCGGTCGTGAATACGCTCGTACCCGTCACAACGTCGGGTTTATGTCGCTTGATTTTTATGCCGACAAACACCGCCTAGAATTCCAACCTAAATCAAAATTCACCGCCGACATAGCAGAGGTGATGATGAGCGGCGAAAAAGTCCTACTCGTCAAGCCGACGACATTTTATAACGAAACAGGTAGAGCGGCGCGTACGCTAGCAGATTTTTACAAAGTCGCACCAGAAGACATCCTTGTACTCCACGACGAGTTAGCGCTACCTTTTGGTACGCTTCGTACGCGCGAAAAGGGCAGCGACGCTGGCAACAACGGCATCAAATCTCTCAACGCGCACCTCGGCGAAAACTACGCTCGCATTCGTATCGGAACGCAAAACGATTTACTCGAAAAAATAGGCAGTCATGACTTCGTCTTATCAAACTTTAGCGCCGACGAAAACGAAAAACTTCAAAGTGACATCTTCCCAAAAATCGCTGATTTAATTAATGATTTTATAGCCGACAAGCACGCCAGCTCCAGTCACTCGCTCTAACGAACTTTGGCTTGGCGCTTTTCGAGTATGCTCGTAACGACAGCAGTTACGATAAATATTAATCCCAACGATCCTGTCAACCAATCAGGCGGTTCAACATAGTACAATTTTGCCAGCATCACCATGCCGAGTGCCAGTATTGCCCAGTGCGCGCCATGTTCCAAGTAGCGATATTTCGCAAGCGTACCCCTTCGTACCATATATACAGTGAGAGATCGCACCCATAACGCGCCAGCTCCCAGACCCGCCATAATAAGAAACACGCTGCTTGTAATGGCAAACGCACCAACGACGCCATCGAAACTAAACGACGCATCTAGAACTTGTAAATACATAAATGTCATAAAAGCTGCCATGCCTGTATATTGCTTTGTCTTCACAGCATGATTATTATGGCCGTTAAATAGCACTGAGAGGCTCTCTAGCCCGACATGCAGTGCAATACCGAGCAGACTGGCGGCAACCACAGCATCGCGCAGCTCCGGCGCTACAGTCAAGTAGAGCACTAGCGCGACAATCAACATTACGATTAATTTGAGAAACCGCACGCGCCCAGCACGTGACAACCACCGTTCTACGGCGGGCAACCAATGCACATCTTTTTCTCGATCCACAAAGTAGGCAAGACCAATCATCAGCAAGAACGTACCGCCGAACGCATCGATAAGAGGCGCGGCCTCATGTAACTTATGACCGTATTCAACAGGATGATTTAGTGCCAGATCAACAACTTCACCGCCCCCAAGTCCCGCGCTCGACATAACGATAAGTACCGGCAGCAAAAACCGCACTACAAACACCGCTATGAATATACCGACCGTCAAAAATAGACTTTGCCACATCGGACTAAGTTTCATAAGTATTTTGCTATTCACAACAGCATTGTCAAAACTGAACGTGATTTCAAGCAACACAAGTATGACATACAGCCAAAGCCCATCTAGTCCGCCATAAAGCGCCACCACGCCGCCCAAAAGAATAGTGAGAAGTCCAGAAACGGCAAATATCCGAAGCGGGTGATACTTATGCATAGGCATCATTATAGCAATTAAAAACCCGGACTTTTCTAAAAGAAGTAGTCCGGGCTGAAAGACATAGGAGAAATAGCTCTAATGCCTTTCGATTAAAGCTATCGTCGCTGATAGCCGTTAATCAGATAGGGGGGTCGTTAGACGTTTGTATCTTCAAACTCTCGTTGACAGGACGCCTGTTTACGGCAACGGTTCGCTTCGCAGATATGACCCGCGAACCAGACCGAAATGGCAAGAACGATCGCAAACTTCCAGGCAATATCACCGTGCACTGGAATACCCCATGGGTCACGATAAAACACAAGGCTGACGGCAGCCACAAAGACAAGCGCCAGCGAAGCAAGATAGAAATGAGTCAGCGCCAAATAGTCATACTGATTCAGCTCCCGATCCTGCGGTGCATGATTACCCATTTTTCTCCTCTGTCCATGAACCACAACGGTTGTGGTTCGAACTAAAAAGATTTGCTTGGGACAACATTGTCGCCAAACCGTTAACTATTTATACTACTTTGAGTATTATATGTCAATACCTCCCGCAACTACCGCCATGAATTGTTTCATAGCGAAAGTTGAGGGAGACAGAGGAGAAATGAGTCCGCTGCTCCCAATCCAACTCATCAGAGATGGTCAGATTTAGATTTGCATCCCGCGTAGAAGCGAGTTATCGCGATTTACAATACGCCGCGAAAATTTTTGCTGTGGCTGTCGTCCCACACGGGCTCACTCGACTCGTTCTGGTAGCCGAGCACGTAGTGAACGACCAGACCGGGCACGGCGAGCAAAATCGCAACGCCAAACAGTGCAAGCAGGAACATAATTCTCCTCTGTCGAATTGTAAGGAACGTAGTGCATAGTTACATACACTACTTATATTTATAACATATTTTATTATGTTAATCAAGTATTTATAAGACGCACCTCAGATTCATATCCTTAAAAACCAAAAGAGACCAGGTAAGGGTGGGCATCACCTGGCCTCATTTGGCCCTTCAACCCACCCGAATGGGGGATACACGAGTGAACGCATATCGAGGCGTGACCCACCTCACAACTTGGAGGTCCGCTGGTTAAAGGGGTTAGTATGCACGCAATGATTGTCAAGTTCCGAGGAACTAATTCTGAAAAGTGGAGGGTAGTTACTTTAAAGAAACATTGCATGCAACCTAACATAAGTTAGAATAGGGGGTATAAGGTGCGATTGGATGACCCGAGGGCCATCAACCATGTTCATATTAGCACGTATTTGACACAATGTCAACACTTTCTGACACAATTCCCATGAAAATCAACCAAATATCACCCCAGTCTAATAATTTCTTACAGATTATAGATTCCATTGTGCTTATGCCTAAAAAGTTGTATTATATTGGCACGTTGCCGGAGCATCGTGTACCGACAGTCGCAATCGTAGGCACGCGCAAACCAACTCCCTATGGAACGGAAGTCACCTCAAGGATTGCTGGCGACCTAGCAAAACGAGGCGTCGTGATTGTCAGCGGCATGGCGCTCGGTATCGACGCAATCGCACACAGAGCCGCACTCGATGCTCACGGCATGACGATAGCAGTGCAAGCAAACGGGCTCAGCAAGCTAACGCCAGCCACAAATCGCCAACTTGGTGAAGATATAGTGTCTCATGGCGGGGCAATCATTAGCGAATACGAGCCAACCATTCCGGCTCGCGATTTTCAGTTCTTGGCGCGCAATCGAATTGTCAGTGGTCTGTCCGACGCCGTACTGATTACCGAAGCATCCGCTCGCAGCGGCACGCTTAACACTGCACGACACGCACTCGAGCAAGGCAAGGAAGTCTTTGTCATACCCGGCAACATAACCAGCCCGCAGTCTGCCGGCTGCAACAGCCTGCTCAAACAAGGAGCAACACCAGTGACATGCGCAGAAGACATACTCGAAGTCATCGCTCCCGAGCTATTGAAACCTCAGACGCAATTAGCGCTCGGTGACAATCCTCTACAAACCAAAATCATCCAATTGTTACAATCAGGGACTCGCGATGGAGATGAGCTTCAGCGCCTTTCAGAAAGCGACGCTGGACAATTCGCAACAGAACTGACAATGATGGAACTAAGCAATACGATCCGCGCTCTCGGCGCCAACCAGTGGACCCTTCGCTAGCACTTGAGACGCGGTAGACAGCAAGCCCGAGATATGAAAAAATGGCTGGCATGATAGAAAAAGTTGGAGCGGTACTTGCATCAGCAACACTACTATCCGGGTGCGGTTCAAATATAGTCAATGCTTTAAATCTGACCCCCGCATATACAGAAATCAATCTAGATAGTCTACCCGAAACGCTGCCCGATGCCGTCACACAACAGATTCCTAACGTTGTCGCACTCACCGACAACATTCCATTCCTTTCTCAAACAGAATATTGCTCTGGAGTACGCGTAGACCAACGCGACTATTTAAGCGCGGGCCATTGCGACTACCAGCTTGCAAGTAATGCGCTAACACTTTGCGTAGACATGTCTATCAGCAGTCAATCAGCAATCACCGCAGACGGCGAATCAATCCCGGTTATTAAAAAAGCCGGAACCTTTACTGGCGACACCAGCGGAAAGGTTAACATCGTCCTCAATAACGCTCCAGAAGATGCTCTCCTTGTTGAAACGGCATACGAGCCTCTTCCTTACTCAACACCGACACACTTTAGAGATTCTTCTTCGGAAATTTCACCCGGAACGCCGCTATACCTCGTTAATTACGAGCCGACAGCAGACAATAGACTACGATCGCCCTACGCGAAAGACCTATACGCTAACGAACTACAGGCAGGCCTCAACAAACCAGCAATCTTCGGTGCTATCGCTTTAAAACAGTTTTCAGACGGCACAACTATGGCTATCGCGGGCATCAAATCATACAGCATGCCACCAGAGACTGATGCACGCGGGGGATCAAGTGGTGGCCCCGTCTACGACGCAGCTGGCAATCTAGTCGGCACAACTATCAATCTCTTTAATTACTCGTCACTTCCAGAAGTAGAAAACGACCTTGGCGTAACTTTCAAGAACTCTTCTAACGAAACTGGGGTTAACGTATTTCTCATACAAGACTCAACGCCATCGCTCATCGATGATCTGCAGGCGAAACAACAGCCGACCGATGGCTGTTAATTAGTCATTTTTAATTCGCAACTGCTTAGTCAGGGCAAACGTCGATAAAATACCGACAAATTCTCGTAACATATCCGTATCGCGTACATTGCCTTCGGTCGTATTAACATGCCAGACAAACTTCTCATTACTTGAAAGTGTCAGGTAATCAAGAGGCTCATAAAACAGTTCTTGTCCGCACGTCTCTCGCCGATCATCAGCTTCCACCACTTGGATAGGTTGACTATCTTCACGACGCACTACGAAATCCCGGCCCGCACGTTCAGTCTCTACGACAATCCGTCGTGGATTATATATTTCGCCACTATTGATAAGTAGATTTTCATCTCTTGTCGGCACGCTTAAAGGTATGGTCGCCAAGCTCAGCTCAGCAAGGTTTTTGTGTATGTGAGTGAAGCTGTGAACAGACAATTCATAACTAGCAGCATTTTTCATAATGGATAACATCGTGACACAATATATATAAGAAGTCAATTATGTGGGCAGATATCTATTTTATCCTTAAAATATGATATAGTAGGCTCATCGTTGCCCACATCCGTCGGGCAATCGTAGCTTGATAAACCAGCTGAAAGGCTTAAAACATGGATATGAAGCGAAGCTTTTACGTAACCGACTCGAAAATCAGTGCAGTTTCGTGGTCACACGACCTACACCCTTTGACGCGACTACAGATCAGAATCGCGAACATCGACGGCGTTCAGAAGGTAGATGCTCCAGTTTTTTACATCGACATGGCCACTAATGATTTTGTCTGGAAGTATTCCGTCGAACGAAAGACCACGGCGACGTGGCGCTCCATTGTGACGGCTCTTGCGGCCGCGCATGAAGATTTTTTTCGTACATGCGCACCGTCAGACTATGACGCCGTCGTAGATTTCGATGTCGATACAGCCAACTTACTAACCGGAATATACGGCAAGTTCTATCGTGCCTGCACACAATCAACCATCGATTGGCAGTCACAAGAACCAACCGAAGACGAGCCGTACATATTAGTAGGTGAGTGCGGACACTTTGCCGTTCGACTTTCATAGCTGGTTCACGTCAGGCAACCGCCGCCCTCAGGGGCGGCCTTGTCTTTTCTTGACAAAGTTGCTTTCTTGCATACAATTATTCGTTGTGCCATGCTAAAGAGATGGGGTGCGGCATATAAATATATGACAAAGAATCTAGTTATCGTCGAGTCGCCAGCCAAGGCAAAAACGATCGAGAAATATCTCGGTCGTGATTTTGTTGTCTTGTCTTCTATTGGTCACATCCGCAGTATCGTCAAAAAGACCACAGACGGCACGCCGCCAATCGACGTCAAGAATGACTTCAAAACTCAATACGAAGTCGACCCAGAGAAGAAAAAAGTTATTACAGAACTAAAAAAGGCCGTTAAAGTTGCCGACACCGTCTGGCTTGCAACCGATGAAGACCGCGAAGGAGAGGCTATTGCCTGGCATCTTTGCGAAGTCCTGAAACTTGATCCTGCTACAACGAATCGGATCGTATTTCACGAAATCACAAAGACCGCCATCGAAGAGGCTGTTAAAAATCCTCGTACCGTTGATATGCATCTGGTGCAAGCACAACAAGCTCGACAAATCCTCGACCGCATCGTCGGTTTTGAGCTCAGTCCGGTCGTATGGCAAAAAGTTCCTGGTGGTAAATCTGCCGGTCGCGTCCAATCGCCAGCAGTTCGTTTACTTGTCGAACGTGAGCGCGAGATTACTGCGTTCGAAGGCTCGTTCCAGTTCAAGGTCACTGCGATATTTATGCAGGGTAAGGATGAGATAAAAGCCGAGTTACCACAACGTTTCAAAACTGAAGAACAAGCTCAACAATTTCTTGAGAGTCTGCTCGACGCCACCTTTACGGTTACTGATATTGCCACTACGCCAGGTACACGCAATCCGACGGCACCGTTTACTACAAGTACTCTCCAGCAAGAAGCAAACTCGCGCCTCAGTTTCGGAAGCAAGGCAACCATGGCCAGCGCGCAAAAACTCTATCAAGCCGGTAAAATTACATATATGCGTACCGACAGCGTCAATCTGTCAGGGCAGGCTATTGCAGCTATCAAAGATTTCATTGTTAGCAAGTACGGCGCCGACTATAGTCAGGTTCGTCAATTTAAAACCAAGTCATCTGGCGCCCAAGAAGCTCACGAAGCCATCCGTCCAACAGACATGGGCCTAGAACAGGGCAGTTCTAACGAATACGATCAAAAATTATACAACCTCATACGAAATCGTACACTCGCCAGCCAGATGGCACCTGCCAGGCTCGAGAAAACTACCATCACTATCTCTATCAGCTCATCAAAAGAAACATTCGAAGCTAAGGGCGAAGTAATCTTGTTCGACGGATTCCTAAAGGTCTACGGTACAAATAAAAAAGAAGACGACATTTTGCCAGCAGTAACGAAAGGCGACTTGTTGCAATTAAACGAAGCAACCGCAAAACAAACCTTCGCACGACCCCCAGCACGATTCACTGAAGGTAGTTTGGTTAAAAAGCTCGAAGAGCTCGGAATTGGACGCCCGTCAACTTATGCAACTATTATCGATACCATCCAAACTCGTGGCTACGTACTGCGTGGCGAGGGAGAAGGCACAGAACGCGATACAATTGTCTTGTCTTTGAAAAACGATACGGTTAACAAAGAAGTGATCCAAGAAAAAACCGGCGCCGACAGAGGCAAACTGGTACCGACTCCAGCCGGTGAATTGATTGCCGATTTTCTAGGCGAGCATTTCGAACAAGTTGTCGACTACGATTTCACAGCCAAAGTAGAAGAACAATTTGACCAGATTGCGACTAATAAACTAGCGCGAAATGCCATGCTAAAGGCATTTTACACGCCATTTCACAAACTCATCGAACAATCTGGCGGCATTGACCGTAGCAAAGTAGGGCAGTCGCGTACCATAGGTACCGATCCAAAGACCGGCAAGCTCATCACCGCCCGCTTTGGCCGCTTCGGTCCCATGCTACAACTTGGCGAAGCAACCGACGACGATAAGCCACAGTTCGCACCCATGCCAACTGGCGCGAAAATTGAATCCGTCACATTAGAGCAAGCTCTCGTAGCCTTTCAGCTGCCACGTCTTGTAGGCACAACCTCCGACGGCAAAGAAATCAAAGCTAACATCGGCCGCTTCGGTCCCTATATCCAAGTCGATAAATTATTCGTGAGTATCAAACCCGAAGATCCGCACGATATCACGCTCGAAAAAGCCCTTGAACTCTACGAAGCTAAACTCAAGGCTGAAGCAGAAAAAAACATTGCCGACTTTGGTGATGGCGTTAAAGTTCTCAACGGTCGCTGGGGGCCCTATGTTACTGACGGCAAAAAGAACGCCAAGATTCCGAAAGATACTGATCCAAAATCAATCACTCACGAACAAGCAAAACAGATGTTAGATGAAGCTCCGACCTCTAAAAAACGATTTGCGCGTCGCAAGAAATAACCCTATTAATACATATTTATATTGACTTTGCTGAAATTAAGTCTAGTATTATCTTACTAGTCTCCACCTGTGAGGCTCGAATTCCCTCGAAAGGGGGTGAATAATATGAAGGTAGTCGGCACAGTAGTCGGTGTCGTCGGCGTCCTGTTGCTCGTTGCGGCAGTCGTCGTCGGTTTGCCGGTCGTCTCGTCAGCGCTTGCGCTCAGCTTCTCGACCGTATGGTCGTGGGCAACACTGCAATCGCTCGTCGGTGGCGTCCTCGGCGTGCATCTGGCCAGGTGGGGTTTCGATCACTGATATCGAATTCACCACCGCACAGACCCTAGGAAGTCAGCCCAGCTGATACTCCGATCGTCCAACCTCATAACAACTCAACATCGCCCTAGAGGAAACCGCTTCGAGACAATATCGTCTTGGCATGCTCCTCGGGGCGGTTTTCATTTGCTTTATTATAACGTTTATGATAAAATAACTACCAAGCCAACACTACTATCGTTAGGATAATAATGGCAAGTACATTTAAACCTCGCAACTGGCGAAGCACAGGCCTCAAGATAGTGAGCAACTGTCTGTATGCGTTCGCGATACTGGCCGGTTTCGCAGCCATGTATCCCGCATACTCTCTTTACGATCAAGTCGAACGCTCGCAATACATTGCAGCACCGGCCTCCGGACTACTGACTATCGTCATCGCCCTACTGCTTGTCGGCATGGGATATGTCGCCGGTCAGGCATACGAGTTTCTTGAGAAAAAGCGTAACACCGACCAGTAAGACACGCGAGGTCATTCATCACAGCCCGCCTCATAGAGCCCATCTCTAAAGAGGCGGGCTCTATTCTTTTTATATATTATAAATTTTATGCCATATTATAATGCTTTTGTTTAGTTATGCACAAAATAAACAGAGAAATTAAAAAGTCTGAAAACATTCTTTACTTAATGCGTCTATTTCATGCTATAATCGACGAAAGTACGAAAAATGTTTGACATTATAAAAAATATGTTTTATAATGATAACAAGAACTTAATAATATCCAAATACTGAGGTGAGGCAGAGAGGACTACCCGTAATATGAGCCAGGCTCCAAGCAAGACAACTACAGAGACAACAACCGTCGATATCGACGGTGCTGTAGAAGCAATTCTCGGTGCAATCGAACAGGAACGTGAGAGAGAGATCATCACGCGCCGTTTCGGTTTGTACGATCGTAAAGAAACTCTTGAGCAAATCGGTGAATTGCTTGGTATCACTCGTGAGCGTGTTCGCCAACTCGAAAAAGCTATCCTCGTCCGCCTAAAAATCGCTAGTACGGAGGGTAAAATCCCTGCTGTTCAGACTGTCGAGAAGGCGATCGTTCGTGAACTAAGTGAGATGGGACGCCTAGCCACTGTCAACAACCTGGCCGACGCACTACTTGACGGCAAAGCTACGCCACTTTCTCGTGCCCGTGTCGCATTTGCTGCTACTCTAGCGCCGAAACTAACAGTCGTCGATGAAAACGACAACTATCGTGCCTCTGTCTGCATTGCCGAATATGGCGAAGAAAAGAAAATCCGCGAGCAAGTTGATGCTGTCGTTGCTGCTGTCAAAAAACACGGCGAACCATTGACTATCGAGCAGCTTCATGAGCAGCTAGACCATGAACATCCGTCTCATGTACGTGCCCTTGCCACCGTTAGCAAGCATTTGTCTAACCTAAAAGACATGTGGGGCCTCAACAAATGGCCAACTGTTAATCCAAAGAATATTCGTGACAAGATCTACGTTATCTTGGCCGAAAACGGCAAGCCTATGCACTTTTCTGAAATTGCCGACTCTATCAAAGGCAGTAACTTTAGTCGCAAAAACGTCACCACCCAGGCTATTCACAACGAACTCATTAAAGACAAACGATTCGTCTTGATTGGCCGTGGCATTTACGCACTCGACACTTGGGGTTACAGCAAAGGCACAGTTGCCGATACAATTGCAGACATCTTGAAAAAGAGTAAAGAACCTCTACACCGTGACGAAATCGTCAAGCGTGTACTAAAAAGTCGCCAAGTCAAAGAAACAACCATCTTGCTCAACCTGCAGAGCAAGCCGCAATTCAAACGAGTAGCAAAAGCTACATACGCACTTGCTAACGAAAAGTAGCATAAGCTTGCTAACAGGGGCGTTAGGTGGGACAATGGTTAAGTAATATGGAAGTAATCTCCTGGATTATCAATCTGATACTTTCCTGGTACGTATGGATACCAGCCGTATTAATACTTGGCTATTTGACGTGGCGAAATTATCAACAAATCGACGCCGTCAGGGCAATCGAGAGTACACTTCTTATTCTCGAAATCCCAAAGGCGAACGATAAATCCGAGCTCGCTGCCGAGCAGCTATTTGCGAGTCTGCATGGCATCCTACGCGA
Organism: Candidatus Nomurabacteria bacterium; assembly: GCA_023898645.1. NCBI lineage: Bacteria > Candidatus Nomuraibacteriota > Candidatus Nomurabacteria bacterium. The sequence goes on from CP060232.1 coordinate 861,296, forward strand.
CAAAGACGAGCTCAAACAAACCGGCGGGATTCAAGAGCACCTTAGTTTCGAGATAGCATCGGTCAATGGCCAAATTCGTTTCTACGTCTGGGTACCGACAGCTCTTCGTAGCTTTGTCGAAGGTCAAATTTATTCACAATATCCAACCGTCCAAATTCACGAAGCCGACGAGGACTACGTTGCCCACGAGCGCGACCACAGCGTCGTCTATACGAGCGACATTACACTAACGGGCAGTGAATTTCTTCCGATAAAGACTTTCCAAAGTTTTGAGGTCGACCCCTTAGCTGGTATCACTGGTACACTCGCCAAACTCGAAACAACCGGAGAGGAACTCTGGGTACAGGTGCTTGTGCGACCAATCGCGGATGACTGGCATAAATCAACAGAGCGCTGGATCAAGAACGTGAAATCGGGTGGGGGAGGCTTCATGAGCGCCCTTAGCGAAGGGAAGGGATTCGACGCAAAATGGTTCCTAGGCCTACTTGAAGCATTATGGCGTCCGCCAGAACAAGGAGCAAACGGCAAGCCCGAGACTCCCGAACTTTCAGATCGTGACAAAACCCGCATCAGCGAAGCAGAAACAAAGGCAACAAAATTAGGATATCAAGTAAAAATCCGATTGGTGTATCTTGGTGAAAGTCAGACCAACGCCAAATTACAGATGCAGGCAATCGTAGGTACGTTTAAACAATTCAACAGTACCAATCTTAATGGCTTCAAGATGACCAATGCCAGCTTCCGCAAAGAAGACCTAGAACGCTATCGAGCACGCTTATTTGCTGACAAAGGCTACATCTTAAACATCGAAGAAGTCGCCAGCGTCTTTCACTTACCGCATACCAATGTGGAGACGCCAAATATCGTCTGGGCATCTTCCAAAACCGCCGAACCGCCTGCAAAGCTACCCGTATTGACGGGTGATGATGCAATTGATGAAAACATCAGTGCCTTTGGATTGACGAATTTCCGCGGCATCAACCACCAGTTTGGCATGCTACGCGTTGATCGTTCGCGACACATGTACATCATCGGTCAAACTGGGGCAGGTAAGTCCGGCACACTCGCACTATTAGCACTCAGTGATATTTTCCATAATCAAGGGTACGCCATCATAGACCCGCACGGTGACTTTGCTGTCGACAATATGAAATTTATCCCTGCGTCACGTTTGAAAGATGTCGTTTATTTCAACCCCGCCGACACGGCGTATCCGCTTGGGTTTAACCCCCTTGAAGTAACTGACCCCAACATGAAATCGAACATTAGCTCCGAAGTTATCGGCGTACTAGAACGTATGTTTAGCAATAGCTGGGGGCCACGTCTCGAGTATATTCTGCGGTATACCATCTTGGCCCTCCTTGACCGACCAGAGACAACCATGCTCGATATCACGCGTATGCTGACAGACAAAAAATTCCGCAAAGAAACGCTCTCATACTGCAAAGATACCGTCGTTCTACAATTCTGGAACATAGAATTTAGTAGTTGGACAGAGAAGTTTCAAGCAGAGGCAATCGCTCCGATCCTCAACAAAGTCGGCGCCTTTACGGCTAATCCTATCATCCGTAATATCATCGGTCAGCCCAAATCAACCTTTAACATCCGCCAGATGATGGACGAAGGCAAGATTTTAATTGTCAACTTATCGAAAGGCTTGCTCGGCGAGGACAACTCAAGTGTACTTGGAGCATTCTTGGTGACCAAGATTCAATTGGCGGCCATGAGCCGTAGCGACATCCCAAATATCGAAGACCGCCGTCCATTCTACCTGTATGTTGACGAGTTTCAGAACTTCGCGACCGATTCGTTTGCCACAATTTTGTCCGAAGCCCGCAAATACGGCTTGAATCTAACCGTGGCGAATCAATATATTTCACAGATGAGCGAAACTGTTCGTGATGCCGTTTTTGGCAACGTAGGTACCATGATTAGTTTCCGTGTATCTGCCGACGATGCGCCAATCCTGTCTAAGCAATTCGAGCCACAGTTTGAGGCAAATGACCTCTTGCAGATGCACAATCGAAACTTCGTCATAAACATGGTCATCAGGGGAGAGAAGGCCCCTGCCTTTAGCGCACGTACACTCCAGTTGCCACCAGCACAAACAGACAACTCTGCGGTTATTATCGAACACACACGAGCAAACTATAGCCGTAAACGAGAAGACGTAGAGCAGGCTATCAATAATCTCATACAGCCACCGGAGCATTTGCAACGCAAAGGTCCCGGCAATCCAAAAACACCCGCCCAGGCTAAACAGTGGCCAATTGATGAAGGCGCAAAACCTGTAGCTTCGGCAACAAGGCAGCCCGCAAGTACTGAGCCAAATCGACCAAAATTCATCATAGAGACGCCACAGGGAGAAGCGGCCGTCGCTAACAGAGTCGAAACAACACCAAGGCCAACTCTAGGTCCCAAACCAGTCACTAGGGTAGAGGATGATGATAAATCCAAGGAAGTACCACCAAAATCTGCTGATGAACCAAAAGAAGAGCAACCCGTAAAGAAAAAACGCACCCGTAATCGTCGCAAAAAATCTCAAGCAAAAGAAGCCGACGACAACCAAAAAGACGACGCTAGCAAGAACGCAAAGACCGAGCAAACGTCAGAACCAAAACCTGACACACGCGAACGTGAAAAGAAATCCGATACGCAGCCAGAACGTAAACAAAGCCGAGCCGACGAGCGGCAGCCACGAGTCGCCGCTGCTACTACAAAACCGGAACCGATAAAATCAGAATCAAAGCCATCACCATCGGAAAAGCAAAAAGACGACGGTACTCTGGGACTGCTCAAAATCCGCTAGTCTGATAGCCGTGATACAATAAAACAAACATAAGCAGCTATTTTTCATGGATCAACAATCAATACAATCACTCCTAGGCGGCTCAGAGTCACAAAACCAGCAGCAGCTCGTTAATCAGCTGATAGATAAAGTGCAGCCGCAATTGCAGCTGCTAATCACCATCAGCATCGTACTGTCTATCATAATCGTCGTCTTGATGCTTGTGAATTGGCTTTACAAATGGCGTGTCGAACGAGCTATATTACGCATGGACAAAAATCTGCAAATACTCGTCGACAAGCATGTTGATGTGTCTTCGAACGAAAAGGGTGGCACAAAATTTACACCCGAAAAGCAAACAGAACAAAAATAGAACACTTTCTAGTTGTTCCTGAAGGCCTACCAGATATCATACGCTTGTAGATATAAGCTTTGGGAGCGTAATCTACCCCTGTTCGACCCCTGTAAATATAAAGTTAGGTGAATGGGCAATAATACATATAAATGCGCACAGACAAACGACAAACGAGAACATAAACAAATAAGCAGGGCAGAAAGTAGGGCAAACACAAAAATATACACAGAACGAAATGAAATAAGGCCAAAATACATATGTGCACGTTCACGATCAATACAGTGTCTTAACGTCGCACAATATATCTTTTACGACATAAAGTTTATAAACATAAGATGATTCACTATGCCTTTATATTAACCTCCAATAGGGGGGTCTGCTCGTATAAACACCTAGACGTAACTATACTCGCGTGTTTACATGTGTATGTCGCTCTACGTGTATAACATTAACGGCCTGCCAATGACCTGATCCTGGGAGTTAGTTATCACGGGCGTCATACGTCGCTTTTCACAACACCCTACATAGTGAGACGCATTTGACTTTGCTTAAAATACATTTGACTTTTAGGTTTTTCCACAGTCTTGTAATTATTTCCAGTAGATTTTCGTCTCCTCTTTTTTCGCCTGCCTCCCCTACTTTTCACGCAGTATTTGCTTTTTTGTTAATTTGATATGTTAATATAGTTTTTTTCATATTGCGCATATTTACAAAAATAGAACAAAAATAGAACTTACGAGAGAGAGGTGAAGGGAGTATGTCGCATCAAAACTATCGATAAAACGCCTCGCCTGATACGCGGACATCTATATACTTTGGCGTAATATGATGCTTGTTGAAATAGTGAATGGCATTGAGCATATCCTCTACCTGCTCCCCTACTGGACGGTCTAGTGAGAGTTTAACTGGGTACTTATGCCCTTTCACTACTACTTCGATTTGATGCGTAGTACCCGCTGGGATGATTGCCTCGCTGATAGTAAGGTTAGAGGCGCGCGCCAGAGTTACGGTCCTACCAACGAAGCGCAAGAACTGGCTGCTTGCAATCGTCGCTCCTGCTGCCTGCGGAATACTGCTATTATCTATGATTTTTACAGTGGGATTGTCGAAATAATTAACCTTGAACGACACTCCATCTTGATCAACGTAATACTGCGTCTGTCCTATGAGCCAACCTGCAATTGGCCGTCGGAAGAGTAGATCAAACTGGGTAGTAGCAAACCCTGACGCGCCACCTACCTCAGCATCGGCAACTTCTGGCACGGATTGTGACAAATATTTTGACAATTCATTTATATTGAGTGCAAAACGTAATCTTTCAATCGGATGAATGGCAAAATAATCGTTTATTGCCTTTTTGTAGCGTGACTCATCAATAGATATACTATCCGTGGCGGTAACATTTACACCAGCCGTAAAGTCGTACAGTAACCACGTCAAAAAGCACGACGCAGCGACTACGACGACAAGTGCAGTCATAATCATCCGCCTGTGAGCCGTCAAATGATGAACATGTGCTCTTGGCGAGCGAAGATCGCCGGTCAACTCACCTGCACTTTTAACTTGGAAAGACATACTGCCAACTAGCGTACGGTTGCGCCGAAACATTTTTTGTCCATTGCGTTCAGCCGTATTTTGCTGCTCCAATTGTTCAGCGTTCAGTCGCCGACGCTTCGGAAGTTCATTACTCTTTTTTGCCCACGGAAGTTTCATTGTTTAACGTTTCCGCGCGGCGCTCATTATTATAGTAGCCAGGTCTCGGGCCGCGTCAGGACGAGCCAAGCGGTGTAAATTATGCTCTAATTTTTTACGTAATACGGTGTCACTCAGCACACGGCTGACGGCTGTAACTAACGACGCGTCCCCAGGCTCGTTGAACATATCCTCGTCTAGCAGATAAACTGCTTGCATGTCTACGTATAGCTTGGCGTGCTTTACTTGCCATGTCAGACGTTTACTTGGCACAACAATCGTCGGCCTCGTTAATGCAGCCAGCTCAAGTAGCGCCGTTGCACCTGCTCTCGTCACAACGACGTCCGCAGCACCAAGTAATTCCGGTAGACCGTGTGAAATGAAAGCCTCCAATTTAAACCTTCGGTCATTTTGCGGAGTCAGGCTACGAAGCTCGTCATAATTCGCCGATCCCGCCACAAGCACGACATTAGTCACGGCCAATAATTCGTCAAGGTGAAGCGCTACGGCATCGTTAATTTGCCGCGCCCCTTGTCCGCCACCAATAAACACCGTCAGTGGACGACTTGAATCAAAACCAAGAGATTTTTTTACAGCCTGACGCTTCTTATCAGTGAGAGGCCGATACGCATTATCGATTGGAATGCCGACATACGAGGTCTTTTTAGCAGGATAGTTGTAATGATCTAACGAGACACCCGTGGCAATTCGTTTTGCAAATGGAGCGAGCAATCTATTCGTCAAACCAGGATGCGCGTCGCTGTCATGGATTACTACGGGAATACGCAGTATCCACGCCGCCAGGCCCACGGGTAGGCATACGTATCCACCCTTTAAAAATACGACATTTGGTCGCCATATAAGCAAATTGAGAAAACTTTGACACAGACCGACTGCAACGAGAAACAAATCACGAATGTTAAGAAATACTACCGATGGGACTAATAAGTGTTGTAATTTTGACAAATGTTGATATCGCCTGAACTTCCCTCCCCATACGGTCTGGACACGAATATTTGGATCGTATTCAGCCATTATTTTGCGTGCTTCAGTCACGAAATGACGATCGCACCAAAAACGTACAATCAATTCAGGATGAGTCTGGCGCAGTTCACGCAGGACGGCGACGACCGGCGTGACGTGACCGCCCGACCCCCCGCCGACGCTGAGAATCTTCATAGCCATTCCCCCCTAGTTTACTACCGAATACCGTGTAACGCGACAGTTGAAATGCCAAACCGAGCGCAGCTGCAATAAATACCATGCTAGTACCGCCAAAACTAAGAAGTGGCAGCGTAATACCCGTAAGAGGAATAACCCCTGTCATAGCACCAACATTCAAAATCACGTGCGCTCCCAACCATCCGAAGACGCCCCCTACAACAATTCGCTCACGTACATCCGACAAGTTATCTGCCACTCTTAAAAGTCGCATCAAAAGAGCCGTAAATAGTCCTAATATCGCAACGAGTCCAACAAATCCGAACGTCTCACCCATAATGGCAAAAACCGAGTCATTAATTGCTTCTGGCAAATACCCGGTTGCCTCGACACTATTGCCTATACCCACGCCAAACAGACCGCCCGATCCGATTGCCATTTTTGCATGCGCTATATGATAATCACCGGCACCAACAACCGAACTACTATCACCGTTTAAAAATGTCAAAACACGATCAATTCGATGTGGCGCAATCAAAATAAAGAACACTCCGGCCAACAGCGACACGCCTAAAAGCGAAAGTCCTATCTTATATTTCAGCCCAGAAACGTATAGCATTGCCGCAATCATAATTACGAGGGTAATACCCGTACCCATGTCTTTTTGTATCCCGATTATAAATATTAGAGCAGTTCCAACTAGAACGCCAAGCGGTACAAGTGTTTGCGACCAATCGTTTATAAGCCCCTGCTTTACTCGTACACCTAAAAAACCCGCTAAGTATATCAATATTCCAAACTTTAAGAACTCAGCAGGCTGCAAACTGCCGAGGGGGCCAAGACTAAACCATCGACACGCGCCAAGACTACATTGCGCGATTGCACTAACGTGTAATAAATTTCCAAAGAAAACCAACAATACACACGCCGCAAAACCAGCAACAACAATCTTACCTGAATGCCTTAAAAGTATTTTAAACGGTAATGAAGCAACAACGACAAAGGCTACCGTCGCCAAAAAGAGACTAATTGTCTGCTTTATGAAAAAGTACGTTGAACTGTAATAGTCTGTACCATACGAATTATTTAATACATTAGCCCTCTGCGGACCAATTGCATACATAATAATCAAGCCCAGTAGCATCAAAAGTCCCATATAAAGCGCAATATGACGGTCAGGATTATGCCGACGAACAAACGGAGCATCAGCGACACGCTGTGAAAGTTGCCGTCGTAAACTCACTATATATGCCCTCCCGCAAGTGCTAATAGTACGCCAGCGAACGCGGCAACCGCACCAATAACCCAAAAACGCATCGTCACCTTAGTTTCCGGCCAGCCAATAGCTTCAAGGTGATGATGAATGGGTGCTGAAATAAATACTTTTCTATGAAAAACACGCTTACTAAATATCTGCACTAAACTAGAGCCGGCCTCAAAGACAAATACGATACCTATAACGGGTAGCAAGAACAAGGTATTCGTCATCATAGCCACAACACCGAGTGAAGTACCGAGCGCGAAACTACCGACGTCACCCATGAAAAAACGTGCCGGGTAAATGTTAAACCATAGATACGCCAACAGAGCTCCGAGTACAGTAAAGCAAAAACCAGCTAACAAGAAGTGTCCTTGTAGCGTTGCAATGACACCGAATGCGCCATATGCAATCGTTAGCAACCCGCCGGCCAAACCGTCCAGCCCGTCACTAATATTAACCGCATTGCCCGTAGCGACAACAGCAAAGGCAAAGAGTGGAATCATCCACCAACCCGCAATCCAATTGCCAAGAAACGGTAAATGAATGCTGTCGTATCCAAGCTTGACCGAGAAATACCAGCCTAGTGCTAATCCGAGGACAGTAATCATCGTAAACTTAACACTTGAACGCAACCCAGCAACTCCCCCTCCCCGTCCTTTAATATTAATCACGTCATCAAGTAGACCAACAGCCCCGCCGCCTACAAGCGCCGCAAGCGGTAGCCAAGTCTGCGCACGATCAAAGTTAAATAATACCGTGATCATTGAAACTGCGGCTATAGCTATCACACCCGCCATCGTCGGTATATTACGCTTGAATTTATCTTCATGGAGTTTCGTAAAAACTTTGAGCATCTCGCCCGTTGTGCTGGTTTTACGCTGTTTTTTCCAGAATTTATAACGATACGCCAAATACGTATAGATAGGCGTCAACAGCATCGCCAAAATAAACGTAAGAAAACAAAGAAGAAAGGTCACTGTCAATTCATTAATGGGTTGATACGTCATTCTTTTAGCCTTTCGGTTGGAGCTTTAAATAATCGATTAACCAGTTTGATACGTCGGTAAATATTGGCGCTGCATCGTGCGCGCCCTGAAGGTTTTTACCCTTGCCGGACACCTGCACCATTATGACATACCGCGCTACATTATCTCCGCCAAATCCAATATAAGTACCCACCGTTTGTGTAAATGAATACCGCCCATTCACAAGCGCCTGAGACGTGCCCGTCTTACCACCAATCTGATAACCAGCAGGGTCGACTGCACCGTTGTCGCGCCTATCAACCTCGAGCATTTTTTTCACTTTTCGCGACGTGTCCGGATTGACAACCTGGTGAGATATCTTCGGATTGGCTGCCGTAAGATTGCCGTCATTGTCTACAGTGCCAGCAATGACAGTAGGCTCATAATAAACACCTCCATTAATTATCGAGCTGAACGCTGACGCCATCTGAATCATCGTTATGTCCATCCCCTGCCCAAATACCATGTTTGAATAGCGCACTGCATTTCCTTGTACGCTGTCTGGGGAAATAATAATCCCCGGCGATTCGCCAGTAAGTTCAATACCAGTCAATCGTCCAAATCCAAATCGATTATGAAAATAATCATAAATCGTATCGCGTGCTTTCTTAGTGATATGAGAACCATCACCAAGACGTTCCGCAATAGTCACCATGCCAGTGTTTAACGAATCTGTCAGTGCTGTTTGCATGGTCTGAGTACCAAGGGCTTCCGTAGTGGAGGCGTTCTGAATAGTTGTCCCGTCCACCTGAATAGTGCCTCTGTTATAAAAGGTGGATGACGGAGTAATGATATTTTTATCGAGACCAGCTGAAATTGTCAATGACTTCACTACGGAACCAGCCTCATATGGTGCCGATATGATAGCATTTTGATACACGCTTTCGCTTTTCACCCTACCATAATCAGTGGGGTTATACGTAGGCAAATTCGCCATTGCCATAACCCTGCCAGTCTGCGGATCCATAACGACAGCACTGCCGTTTGTCGCACCCGTGCGCTTCAAGCCAGCAGCCAATGCTTTTTCGGTATACGACTGGATGTTACGATCAAGTGTCAGAGCAATATTTTGACCGTTTTTTGCAGGTATATCGACGTTCTGATTGCCAATCGTAAGCGGTACGCCACTAACGTCAGTAACAGATTTTAATAATCCGTCCTTTCCTGTTAACTGATCATTCAACGCTCCTTCAATACCATACTGTCCATCTCCATTGGCATTCACAAACCCCAATGTTTGTGCCGCTAGACTTCCCTCTGGGTAGACTCTTTGTGACTGCTCCTGAAACCCAATTCCGGTAAAATTCTCTTTTTTTATTGACTCCGCCTGTCGACGTGTCAAAGCAGTTCCAAGTATCTGATACCTAGTGTCTTTCCGACCGAGAAGCGAATCAAGATTTGGCCTAAGGTTGCTTCCCGCCAAACGTCGAATCGTACTAACAACCTTGCCGGGATCCGAAACTTCAGTCGGATCGGCAAACATCGTATATACCGTCTGATTAATGACCAGAGGCACAGGCGAAGATCCATCAAGCCCATAAATAAGTCCACGTTTCGCAGGAATAATTAATGGCTTTATCTGTTCAGCGTCAGATTGCTTGACATAATAATCGTGTTTCATGATTTGCAAATAAAACAAACGACTGACAAATATAAACATTATGCCAAGTAAAAGTACGGCAAGAACTTTTGAACGACTACCTTTATGAAACGCCAACGGCTGCATAAATCAATTATACCTAGCGAGCATAATCCGTAGCCGCTGGAGCAACCATGGCTTTCGCCACTTTAGATTTCTGCACCGACTCCAAAGCTGTCAACCGTGCATTTTCTACCTCTAAATCACTTTTCTTCGTAGAAAGACTTGCAATCTGGTTGTCTATTTTTTGCGCTTCGTAATCATAGCTTGTTGCGCGTGTTGCTTGCGTTAAATATACCAAGCCCAACACGGTAACCATCATAGCGACTAGTATAGTGTGCATCACCGGTCCTAATTTAATGCTTGAGACAAAAGCTACCGTATTTTGATTGCGGTTCCATCCGCCTCCACCGGCGGTCGAAAGTGATGCTCGTCTGCGGCTAGAGTAGAATTGTTGAGTTGTTTGGTATGACATGTGGTGGATTCTCGTATTCTATTTATTTTTGTTTTCGATAGGCTTGCGCTGCAGATTCTCATTAGGATCGGCTGCGCAAGCCGGCGATATGTTTCCATATCGCCTACTTGCTTTCAGGCTATTTGAATCGAACGGCGACTTTTGTGTCGACCGATTCGTTTCTCACCGGTATATGGATTGGCATGTGGTGATGCCTCCTCTTTGTTTTTTTGTTTTATATTTTCACTGCTGCGCGTAGCTTTGCACTACGTGCACGCGGATTGGAAACGTCATACGTTGCTCCGTCGATCGGTTTTTTGGTCAGAATCTTTAATTCTGCCTCAAACCCGCTAGCTACTTGATCGGCAAAGTATCGTTTGACTAGACGATCCTCCAGGCTATGGAAACTGATTACACCTACCCTGCCGTTTTGCGTTAACAGCTTTGGGAGGAGTGGCAATACAGTTTCGACTTGCGTCAATTCCTGGTTGACCGCTATCCGGAGCGCTTGAAAGGTGCGCGTGGCCGGGTGGATTTTACTCCAGCGACCACGATGTTGTCGCTTAATCAGTTCCGCGAGATCTTCTGTCGTGTCCAGCGGTCTGCCCGCAACAATCGCGTTGGCTATTCGCCTAGCGACACCCGGCGATTCCTCGCCGTAGTTGCGGATTATACGCGCCAGTTCATCTGCAGATGCAGTATTTACCAGCTGTTTCGCCGTCATTTCCTGTCGACGATCCATGCGCATGTCCAACGGACCACTGTGTGTAAAAGAAAACCCTCGTTCGCTCTGATCGAGCTGTGGTGACGACACCCCCAAATCGATCAATACTATATCGAACTGCTTTCCCTCTTCAATCAACTGCCTTGTAGCGCTGACAAAATCGGTATGCAGTAGTCGAGCGCCTTTTTTACTGAACCCAGCAAGCTGAGATATTGCAAAATCGTCACGATCGACTAATGTAGCACGTGATTCACAACCGGTAGCCCCTAAAATAGCTTGTGCGTGGCCGCCATACCCGGCCGTCAGGTCGAGATAACTCTCGCCCGGCTTAGGGTCTAGCAGCTCCAGCGTGCTATCCAGAAGTACTGGTATATGCAAATCATAATGTGGTGGATGTGCTTTACTCATTCCCTATACTATACCATTTGATACAATATAGAGTTTCGAGATCACCTAACTGATAACAGCGCTTTTTGTTTTTTGGTGTGTTTGTTTTAGTTATAAGTGTCGATGGCGATGAGGTACAAAGTAGCTCATGTGTGCCATCAGTTGAGAGACTTATGTGTTGTGAGGTGGAGTTTTTTTGGGAGGTGTGTTTTGAGGAATGTGCGTCCGGTCTTTTTTCACTAAATGTGGTTCCGGTAGGTTTCCACGCACTGTTACCAGATAGTTGATCTCGAGAGTTTTAAATTGTCAAAGAACAGGCAAAACCAAACGGCTAGTCTGACGCATCCGGTCGCATCACTCGCCAGTAACTACCAGCACGTACGGCGACCAAGCCCCTATTTATTCCGGCAAAGTCCAGCAAGTGTTGCTCGATGGTGACCCTGCCCTGCTTGAGATCAAGCGAGGCGTTAGTCTTTCCTCGGCGGAACCTGACATTAATGTCAGCTACCCGCTCGTCGAGAATACTGCCGTTCAGCTCCGGCTCTACTTCTTTGTCCCACGTTACTTGTGGATACATATGAAGGTAGTCGCCAAAACCTCTGGTAATCACGACACCCGATGCAAACTCTGCACGCAACTCAACAGGTATCGTCAAACGATGCTTGTCATCGAGCTTCCGTTCAAAATAGTCTACACTTGGCACCTTGGTTCCCTTCGGTGGCGATGATGGGCTTTAATTTTTAATTGTGGTTTTTGTTTTGATTGCCACTGAATTTATCATACTACCCACATTTACCCACTACAACCCCCAATTTTGATTTTTTTGTAAGAATATATCCTTTTATCCACAAAACTGTGGATAACTTGCAAAAACCCGGCATATGTGGGGTACGGCTACTCTGCTAAGCACAATCCCAATTAAGCAAGAAATAAAAAAGGCCTCGAAATAAAGAGGCCGCTATGGCAAAGTTACAAATTACGTAAGCGTATCAATTGCGGCGTACAGGTCCTTACAACGAGTTACGTTATCTGGCACGCTACCTTGTTGAGACGGTAATTCATTTGCCGGATCAAGCACCCAGTAACCGTGCGAAGGCTCGCCTGGAAACTCGCTAAAACTAACAGCCTTGTCGTCAATCATAATGATTCGATCGACAACGCCGCTGCCAAAAGCCTCTGGTAGGTTGAATATGCCGCTTTCATCTTGCCAACTACTGATTAGCCTGCCCTTTTCCTTGTGCACCATAACAATGTGATTCGTCTGTTCAAACCCAGCTGCGGTAATCTTCAAGCCTTGCCACATTGGGTTACCGTACGTCAATATGCCGTACTGCTTGTCATTTGACTCTAGCCACTCGATTAATTCTGCAGCTCCTGGAAGCAGCATATTGAGCGCCTGGCACTCTTGGACAAAAGCCTTTTTAAGACTATTCCATTCGTCGCCCCTATCTAGCTCATACAGATGTTCGCGTACATAACCTGCGGTATCAAAAGAGTCGCCACGTGCCTTCATGTCTTCGTTCGCCTTTTCAATCTGTTCGCGAGGAATATCAAAATAATTATGCGCAATTCCAATAAAGACTTCGAACAACTTATCCGAGTCGACAAGCGTCCGATCGAAATCAACGATGTAAAAGTCGATGCTATTTGTTGCTGACATTGTCATATAGCTCAATTATAGCATTCGCCACAGAGCCAGTATCGTGACGAATGAGCGAACGCGTCACCGGCAAAGAGTCACCTGTTTCACGCTCTGCAATTAGTCCCAAGAATGAACCGCCCACTGCTAAATAATGCTTGCTTGACAGCCTTTCGTGATCTACGTCAACAAGATACGCACCTTCGTCTTTGTAGCGTCGTGCCAGCCGTGCGTCTGGTTGCTGCTGGTTGTACAATACAAAATCAAGAAAATGCCCGCCTGCAAACCGTTCAATTTCATCTGCATGGTCAGCGACTGTAAAGCCTTCTGTCTGACCAGTCTTCGTTACAAGATTTGACACATATATCTTCTTGGCTCGTGATTCACGCAGCGCCTCCCCTATACCGTCGATGACGAGCAGCGGGCCCAGCGAAGTGTACAAATCACCAGGCGCGATGACAATCATATCAGCGTCTTTAATGGCTTTAAGCGCTATAGGATTCGCAGATGCAGACGGAGTGAGTGATAACTTGGCCTTGCGAGGGTCGTGTTTGAAATATTCCGCATCGATAATACGCTCTCCGTGAAGTTCAAAACTCACCTCGGGCCACTCAAGTTTTAGCCGCACATTGTCCAATGTCGCAGGTATTACCATGCCGTTTACTCGCAGAATTTCGGAAGCAGTCTCTACTGCCTCACTGAAATTGCCCGTTACCTTTTCAAGCGCACTTAAAAGAATATTGCCAAATGAATGCCCCTGAAATGTACCTTCTTCAAACCGATAATTAAATAAATCTCGAACTTTTGGTGAATTACTCAGCGCCACAAGACACTGACGAATATCTCCCGGAGGCAATGCGCCTAACTCATCGCGCAATACTCCGGTGCTACCGCCGTCATCGGCCATGTTCACCAGTGCGGCAATCTGATGGGTGTGATTCTTTAAGGCGCTTAGTAATGTAAAACTGCCCGTTCCCCCGCCTATAACGGTAATTTTGCGTTCAGTTGGTGCAAATGGTTCTTTCATGTCGTTAATCTAGTATAACAATGGTCGCACGTAAAAAGCATCTTTTCGCTTTTAGATTGCTATAATAAGCCAGGTTATGATTCCATTTATTCTAAGGCAGGTCTGGCGTTTATTAATTTTCATATTAGGCGCCTGTGTACTATATGAGTTGATCTTGATGTTTTGGCCCGGCACCGGTAGCCGCCTAGCGATATTCGCTGCAATGTTTTTTATATACTGCGTAATGGCCTACGGGGTTATACCTTCACTATTCCGGCTATACCATTTTCTCATTGAGCACGACCACATTCCCCTCTATGCCACGTACGGCGACGGCTGGGCATCAGACCCAGTCAACATCGCCATTGTCACACGCGATCGACGTCACCTGCGACGCGCCATGCAGCAAGCTGGTTGGTACGAAGCCGACCCGCATACACTATGGAACAGCTTACGCGAAGCCTGGTCTATCATTTTTAACCGCCCCTACCCTAATGCACCTGTCAGCACGTTGTACCTTTTCAATCGTCGTCACGATATCGCCTTCGAAATTCCCACGAACGATAAAATGAGCGCCCGTACGCGTCACCACGTCCGTTTTTGGCGACTTGAACCTCCCAGGAAGAATCGTCATGATCGCGGACATTTTGATTACTGGAGTAGCAAGCTACTCCAGTGGCTACATCGTGAACGCGACATCTGGATTGGCGCTTCAACGGAAGATTTCAAGCCACTCGACATCCGCTGGCGCACAGGGAGTCTGACACATGGCGTCCGTCACGAAACGGACAAAGAGCGTGACTTCATCATTCAAACGCTCCGTGATCAAAAATTAGTAAAATCCGTCAGCAAAACGGAGCCTGGTGAACATTTCAAATTTCGTGGCCAATCATTTCGTACGGTATACATGACCGATGGCAGCATCAAAGTCGTCCAGCTTAACTAAACTAAATAGTCACGTCTTCGCCAAAGTGCTTTTGCAGTCGCATCAGTATGCTGTTTTCATGTCGGCCTAGCTTTTTACTCATTTCTTTCAAGGAAACGCCATTCTGAAAATCAAGCTTTAACGTATCATCGTCAGTCTTTTTCCAGGACATATAAGCGTTCGGATGCGTCTCACGCATCTTTGCAATCTTTTCCGCCCAATTACTACTCCCCTTTTTCTTTCTGACTGGTTCTGGCGCTTTTTTTCGTTTTTCTGCTTTTTCAGTAAGATGCGCAAATTTTTTAATATCTGAAACAGCACGTGACACAAGAGTCTCGTTAATATGCTGAGCATCATCGCTGACACGAAGCGCCATACGATTGAGTCCTGCCAAGTACAAATTATCCAAATTCTTAACTCGGCTCAACGCTACGTAACCCATACCTTCAACAAATGCCTTGCTCAAATCAATCCGAGCCGAATCGAGTGTCATGCCCTGTGATTTATGTACCGTAATTGCCCACGCTAATCGCAGCGGAATCTGTGTGATGCCCGCCCGCTTCTTGTCACCATCTCGTTGCTCCCATGTCTCAGGCATCATCGTTATTGTCTTACCGTTCCGAAATTCCACGATCGGATAGTTTGTCAGCGCATCAAAAGCCACAACAACACCCAGGCTGCCGTTTGCATATTTTCGATCAGGCGAGTTTTTTACCGCCATGACCAGCGCACCTTCTTTTAGCTTCAGGTCAATCGGCGCCAGCACGGACCTTTGCAAACTTTCTACGTAATTAGCAGCTCCGGTCGTCGACTGCGTATAGGTATATTCATCGCCCGGTAATGCATCTAGCTTCGCCTGATTGATACGATCTACGTCGACATTAGTCGTGTGCAATTCAGTCAAGTCGCCATCGGGTAATTCTATGTCCGCCCTAGCCAGCAATCGTTCTGCATGATGACGACGCACATCGCCGTCACGCATCGCATCCAAAATCTCAAGTAACTGAGCGTCGTCTTGACGATGCTGCTCCTGCAAATAGCAGATTGTCGGATCCAACTCTCTCCATACGTTACTGTTCACTACAAAACCGCCAGCCCGAGTATCGCCACGATTGATTGGCGGTAGCTGAAAGAAGTCACCCGACATAACGACCTGAATACCACCGAAAGGCTCGTCAGGCCTTTCGCGCACCAATCGGCATGCCATGTCGACCATATCCAAACGGAAATCGTGTAACATACTGATTTCGTCAATTATCAGCACGTCTGTCTTTTCGATGATGTCATGTCGCCCCTTGCTGACATGATCGGCAAAGCCGTGCGGCAGTTCATCTTGCACGCCAATACCCGCCCATGAATGAATAGTTGTTCCGCCTAGATGTGTTGCGGCCAGACCTGTCGTCGCAGTGACTGACACGTGTTTACCATTGGCCTTTGCCAGTCTAATAAACTGATTCAACACATACGTCTTACCCGAACCTGCAGGTCCGGTAAGAAGCACGCTCTCACCTGCTAATAATATCTCCAATGCCAACGCTTGATCCATCAGTCTAGTATACCAATACTAAGCAACTTGCCTAAACACTACTACTTCGAGCGCGTCACTTGATAAACGATCGTACCTCTCGTTGATTGAACTACTGGAAACTGCGCAAGAAAATGATCATTAACTTGATACGCTCGGCGCAACTCATCATCGACTACAATGTATGACACTCGATAGTAAGCCAACAGTTTTTTAGCGTTGTCAGAACCAGAAACAATCTCACCTATGTCTTGTCGTACCTGAGTGTAGTCGATTCCGTAAGACCAGAGCCAACCATCATACGCCATTAACGCCTGCGTATTGCTTAGCATGGTATACGGCTGGTCACTTTTTTGACTATCTATAATAATCGCGCCAGAAGGAGCAATGCTTCGAAAATGAGCTACTGCTTGATAATCGGTTGCTTGCACTAACGTGTACGTGTGGGTATCGAACTGAGACATATGAACAATATCGAGCAGTCCCGAGCCGCCAAGCAGCACGACACATACGACAGTTAACACCTTTTCTTCATATCGACGACGCTGATCCCACCATGCGAGTAACTGCATCACTATAGGTATAAGCAAAAATAGATAACTATAAGTAAATAACTTCGTATTGTCCCATTCCCATACCTGGAAAGACACGAAGTGACACACGGTAAAAATACCCAGTGCACTTATAAACAACGGATGCGATAGCCATTTTTGTCGCCAAGCAGAGTAAACGCCAAGCGGCAGTAAAATGCCAAAATTCAATAACTCAAAACCGAGTAAGTTATGTCCAGCCGACATCCAGCCAAGCTGCCAATGCGGTAAGCTGCCGCTGCCACTATTTAAGAGTAGAAAGTACCAGTACGCCCCGATTCCTATCTCAGCGACAAGTGCATACCATAGAAATAGTCCATATTGCCGACGGTACCGTAGCAAATAAACTGCCGACACTATCACGACTACGATAAGTGAATGCGGATGTATTATGGTTAAAATACCAGCGAGAAGTCCGGCGCATACCGCTTGGTACACCGACGCCTTTTTAGCGACCATTCGCTCCAAAATCAATATGATCGAAAGTGCTATGGGCAAGCCAAACAAAAAATTACGTTGCGGTAGCATTTCTCCTACCACGAAATTGATGAAATAAATTCCATGTTCGGGCATATGCGTATACCATTCATGCGTCACGCCATACTCGCTCAGATAATACAAAAATCCTAAACCACCGCTCAGCAAAAACAAACTCAAGGCAACTACTGCACTTTTTACCCGTCCGGTAAAATGATACGCAAATCGGTAGAGTACATACAGCATTATTATCGTCATAAAAATACTTGGCACAATAAATGACGGCACCACCCCTACCCCTGTTCGCATAAGTAATCCTGAAAGCGCGTCCGGCAAAAACGGATACGTAAACTTGGCACCTGCAAATAATGGATGAGCCAGAAACCAATCATGAGGTGCCCGATAGGCAAAAACTGAGGCGTAGGATAAATGACTCGCCCAATCCGCCCATAGCAAAGAATGCCCGGAAACTATATCTCCCTTGGAATCATTGCGAAATACATTAACCCAAAGCCAAATAAAATAACCACCCCATAGCGC
Organism: Candidatus Nomurabacteria bacterium; assembly: GCA_023898645.1. Lineage (NCBI taxonomy): Bacteria > Candidatus Nomuraibacteriota > Candidatus Nomurabacteria bacterium. The sequence continues at coordinate 879,484 of CP060232.1, forward strand.
GAATACAGCGAATAAGCCACGTTGGTAGTTATTCAAGCTCCGTAATGCCATGCGGGATTTTTTTAGAACAGCTTTTTTAGACCACTTCATATTCTTAGAAAATTCTAACGCTTACGATGCTACTGAACAAGTCAAGACGGACGATCAAACAACCTTCTGTGGAGCCTTCAGGTGCATCTCGCGTGCTTTATTTGCCCATTCGTCGGCCATTTCATTACCTTCATCGCCTTCGTGTCCACGTACCCAGTTGAGCGTTGCATTCGAATGAATGTACAGCGGATAAACAGCCTGCACGATATCAAGATTTTTAATATCACCGCCCTTTTTGCGCCAGCCCTTCGCTTCCCAGCCGGCAGCCCATTTGGTTATGACATTTATCCAAAATTCACTGTCTGTATAGATCTCACAAGTCTCGCCACCCGCATCTTCAAGTGCCGCTTTAATTGCTAGGCCCTCCATGCGAATGTTAGTCGTCTCATGTAGGTCCTCGCCGCCTACAATATATGGTTTATTGTCGCGGATTACCGCAAACCCACCCGGACCCGGATTCGGACTAGCGCTACCATCTGTGTAATACACAATCATTCATTCCAGTATACCACTACTTATCGCCTTGCCAGTACAGCATAAAAGATTATAATACCCCTTATGCATAGCGTTACTGAGACAAAAATCACGCCAGACATGTTTTTCAATGAAGAGCCACCAGAGCGAATCATCGGAGTCGAAGATGAGTACGATATTCAGATAGCAGCACAACCGAGTGGTTCATCCGCTCAAGCGGGTGATTATATATCTCAACAGGCAATCAAAAATGCCGGACTTCGAGTTCTTGGTAACTACACGGAAAACGGCGCTAAACTTTACCAGGATATGGGTCATGCCGAATATTGTACGCCAGAATGCCTAGGCCCCTATCAAGCCGCCGCAGCAGACATAGCGGGGATGCATGTTATTGCGTCAGTCGTCGAAGCGTCGGGGCTAAAACACAACGGATTGTACCGAATTAGTGGTACATGGGACAATGCAGAGTATGGAACAACTAATGGTGTCCATGAAAACTTTATGGCTCCGGCGTCTATTTCTCATAACAGCCTTCTTGTTAATCTTCTCCCCACCTATTACGCTACTAGACTAGGTACTATGGCGGGCACTATTTCTCGTAACAAATATATTTTTTCTCAAAAAGAACATGGTATCGGCGACGCCCCAATCGAAAGGCATCTTATCCGACGTGTCTCGCACGGCAGCAAGCCAATGGCGCTAATATTAAAGGAAGAATCAGAAACCGTCGGCAACGGCTGGCTACGACTTGAAACCAGATACGCTGACGCACCGATATCACTGGCAGCTCGTCGCCATGCTCTCGCCACGACATCTCTTATGCTACGCCTGGTCGAGCATGAAAATCTGTTCAATGAAAGTGAGTTCGACGACATCATTCTTAAGGATCCCGTTTCCGCTACACACGTATTCATGAGAGACATGTCACTTCGAAAAAAAGCCGAGGTACGTTCCGGTAAGCGCCTCAATATGCTCGATATCGAAGAAAAACTCGCGGAAAAAGTACTATTCCTGTGCGAGCGTATAAAACTGCCTGAAGACGAAATCGATGCCGCAAATATCTGGCCAATTATCAATGCCGCATTCCGCCGTAGTAACCCAGCGAAAGCTGATTATGACCCCTACTTACTGCGTGAATACGGAGTTGCCACGAAACATTATTGGCTCAAGCGTATCGGTGCGTTCGACAAAGGCGACGCTGAATCAAAAACACGCTCTTTGCAATGGGACAGAGTGCTTCCTACGGGTAACGGTATCGCAATGATGAAAAATTCCAAAACCGTAGACCCAGAAGTAGAGACACTACAAACAACCGCCCCGCTTACACGTGCGGCCATACGCCAACAATTCATACAGGAATTCGAAAACAATCCAAAAGCAAGAGTTACTGACTGGAACGGTGGCATTTTGCCACCCAGAAGTATACCTATAGACTTTTCAGACCCGTACGGTTATCGCGACTAGCTACTGGCCGCCCTTTTGCTTGTAAGCATTGACGAACTCTTCGGCGTTCTCTTCTAGTACGTCATCCATCTCATCAAGCATACTATCAATATCATCGACAGTTTCCGAAGACCATTCTGCTTGATTATCTGCGGTAGCAGCCCTGCCTAAATCTCTAGTTGTTGACTCGTCGTCGTCACTACGATTTTCACGACCCGATACTTGTCCACCTTTTTCACCTGCCATAGAGCCCCCTTTTGTTATAAGGCTATTTTACTCCTTAGTCAGGTTATTGCAATACAGCCACAAGCGTCATTAAAGTAACTTTTTAATACCGCCCAGAACCAAGCCCTCTATACCGCCAACCATTTCGATAGTATTGATCCAAAATTCTTTTTTTGTATACTCCAGTAATACCAGCCGCCCCAATTCGCACAACGTTACAACACGCACGTCATCGCGCCTTGTATCCGCCTCCAATGCGCCCTCGGGGTACACATTTTGGTCTTCGTATTCATGATTTTTTGCCACACTATCCCCCTTATTGAAAGTTCTCTATTTTCGACAAAACTTCAAGATTTTACTCATATGCCGTCATTATACCAAATCTACATCAGTTATTTCCGTTGCCCCGCGGTATACATAACGCTGGCGCATATATGGCAACACGTCGAATCGCAACACGCCAGAAAGCACCGACAGAAACGTCACCAAGTCACCCACCATACCCATATACGACCCAGACAAAAAGTTATACGGAAACCAAAATGCCGTCGGCATAAAAGATACAAAACGAATATGTTTCGGGTTCTTTTGCCACATCGCAGTCGATGCCAACATCATAGCAATAAATGGCAAAAGGCTCGTCCAGTCTCTCCAGGTAACTAATGTCATCATCGCATACACAAATATCGACAATTCAAATATCCATTCATAACCCCTGTACTTATCAAACACGTAACTCCGAACCGCACCCAAAAGCACCATACCAGCACCTGTATACGCTCCGATAAAGAAGTAATAGAGTGACCATGCCAAGCACGAAGCAACTTGAGTCTTTAAAATAAGACTTCTCTTGTTGAGCTGAAACGATGCAATTAACAGACCGATACCGATCAATCCGATAAGTTGCACAAATAACATGCTCTGTACCCCTGTAAATTTCAGTGTTTTATATGCACACAATCATCATAGCACCACATATGGCAAAATGGATATGGTTTTTATATTTATTACATATCTAAAACCAAGGGCGTCGTTTAGCTACTAAGCCAGTGAGTCAATTGTCACACGCTTTTGCTCAGTCGTATCGCGATCACGGATAGTCACCGTATTATCCTCGAGCGTGTCAAAGTCAATCACCACGCAGTAAGGCGTGCCTATTTCGTCTTGACGGCGATAACGCTTACCGATGTTTCCGTTATCGTCCCACATCACGTTACCATGCTTCTTTTTCAAGATGTTATACACTCCCCTCGCCTTCTCTACCAGCTCAGGTTTGTTTTTGAGCAGCGGCGATACGCAATATTTTACAGGGGCCAAATGCTCAGGGAATTTCATGACAATGCGCTTTTCACCGTTCACTTCGTCTTCTGTATAAGCAGCACTTAGCACGGCCATAACTGACCGTTCTACGCCGAACGACGGTTCAATCACATGTGGAATAAATTTTGTGTTCGTTCCTTTGATGGTATATTCCATACTCTTGCCGGCATTATTTTGGATGTTCATCAAGTCAAAGTCAGTGCGGTACGCCAGGCCTAACAATTCTTCTTTGCCAATCGGAAAGTCATACTCTATATCGATAGTACGCTTGCTATAATGCGCACGATCTTCCGCAGGAACTTCCAGTTCGTGAACCTTGTCTTGCGGCAAACCAAGTGCATCTAGGAATGCGTGCACGTCCTTGAGCAGCGCATCAAACGATTCTTGCCATTTGTCCGGTTCTACAAAGTATTCGATTTCCATCTGTTCAAACTCACGACTGCGGAATATGAAATCACGAGGACTAATTTCGTTGCGAAACGCCTTGCCCTGTTGCGCCAAACCAAACGGCAAATCTGGGTAAAAACTGTCTACAACATTTTTATAGTTCGTAAAGATTCCTTGCGCAGTTTCGGGTCGAAGATAGCTAATTGATGTATCATCCTCGACAGCACCGACATGGGTTTTAAACATCATATTAAATTGACGCGGTTCACCAAACGTGTCCTCTTTGCCACAAGTTGGGCACTTGCTAATATCGATTTTATCCGCTCGGAAGCGTCCGTGACAATTACTGCATTCAACCAGCGGGTCTGTAAAAGTTGCGGTATGGCCGCTCGCTTCCCATACTTTTTTATTCATCAATATAGCCGCGTCTACCCCGTACATATCTTCACGGTCGTCGACGAACATCTTCCACCATAGCTGCATAATATTGCGCTTCAAGGCAACGCCGAGTGGCCCGTAGTCCCACGTACCGCTTAAGCCGCCGTACACGTCGGAGCCAGGATATATAAACCCGCGGCGCTTCGCCAAGCTCACGATGTTTTCCATGGCTACGTTCTTCTCTGTTGTATCACTCATAATTCTCAGTCAATTATAACACATTGCAATTTTTCATGTTTATGGTATTATAGAAAATAACAGTCGACCCTACGTTAGGAGTTCAAATGAAGACTGTCGCATATTTTACCAAGCGACAACTTAGGTATATGTCTCGCCTACCAGGCAGAGCGTTCACTGCACTAATTGCGGTCGGCGAAAACGCCATATCCATGGCACCAAATCGTATCGCCCGTGTTAACACTAGCCTGAAAGGCGTGCAAAATGCCTTCGACGAAATCATCGAGGGAGTGTGCGAAAACGTCAGCCACCTTGCGTGGCTCGTGGATGCAAACTTTAGTGACAGGTATGTCACCGATTCAACACCCCATCCACTTCTCGTTTCAAAATGATTCGCCGTTACACAACCCCTAAGAGAGGGGCGCCAGTGAAAAAAATATCACTACGAAAGTACGCCCGGCTACAACAAGTAATGCGATTCAGTCATATGCCTGAACGGCACATGACTATACGGCATGAACTGGCCGTAGTGATTCTCGAAAAGGCAAAAGGCGTAGGCCGATTCTTGATTGCCCCGCTACGTGCCATGAGTCGTCGCTAACACATCGCCCCGCTCTCGTCGACAACAGTCACGGGCGCGGGGCGCTTTAATTTATGAAGATTAAAAAACTTTAAACAAAATGAAGAGCTGCAAGACTGCAGCTATAACAACGATAATCACGCTTACAACCTGTTGCCAGCGTGGCTCAGGTATATGCGTCTGAAAATCATCCTTTTGTGGCCTTTTCATGTTATATTTTTTTAATTTTTACGGCCGTACCATAAGCTGCCACTTCGTTCATACTACCACCTATTTCACCGGTATCGAACCGCATGGCAATCACTGCATTAGCCCCCTTTTCGAACGCCGCCTTTTTCATACGCTCTGTCGCTTCAATCCTACTATCTGCCAAAAGCTTCGTATAGCCACGGATTTCACCACCGATAATCGACTTTAAACCGGCGCCAATATTACTGACTACATTTCTACTTCGCGCTAACACACCAAAGACTTCTCCATAAACTTCCACAACTTCATATCCCGCTACGTCATTTGTCGTTACGACCAAAATATCATTGTTCATGGTGCTCCTTTTCGTGTTATGCTTTTCAGAATTTAGCATAACATATCTAGTAAAAGTGTTGTGAATCTGTGTAATTGTTATATACTATCCATTGGCACATCCAACTGATGAAAGGGATGGATATGTCTGCACAAAGTAAAAGCAAGGACTTCACGCAACGTATCCGTAAGTTAGCTGAACTACTGGAAGATATCGGCAAGGTTGTTTCCTCAGCCATATCGACAGAAGCTCAGCGCTATAGCCAAGAGGACACGCGTCAGCGATTCCGCCAGGCAAAAATGAAATTACGAGACGCTAGCGACAACGCAGAGTGGATTGCAAGAAACGAGCTTCGGCTCGTGGCATGGCGTGCGCAATCAGTCGGCAAAGACATTTCAGCCCTGATTGCCGACTTTTCCGCTACTTCTCGCTCCTAAGCCACACGAGGGATCGCGCTCCCTCATGCACCCCCGCCCCCCGGTTGACGAATGTCCCGGGGGTGCGGGGACCCATCTCATTTTTGATCTTATTTCAACACTTGCTGCAACGCCGCATGTTGACGAGCAACATACACGCAATCTACCAAGTACTCATTCATACCGCCAACTTGTAAAATAATACTGAGCGGCTTTGCTGCCGCTAGTCGCAATACCTTAATATGGCCAGCGCCTATACTCCCTTTTTCATCTATTATGAAACCATTCTCCTGACTATCGTAGCGATACGTTTTGTCGCTTTCCAATTTGCTACCCTGACAATCCCGCAGCGTATTTAGTTCATCACCCAACAACGCCGCCACCCTTATATAAAACCATGTTTGTGTCAGAGCGATAGGCACCGTCAGCACATCAAGAGCCGCCAAAACTTCTGCTACGATGTCATACCATTCAGACTCGTCCAAACTCGCGCTTGCCCGGGCAACCTGCGCCAAAACTTCATACGCAAATTGCATACGATCATAATCTTCCAATATATGACGATAGAACTGTACCAAACGAGCAGACGTCAACAAACTCAAGTTCCCCTTGCCTTCGCCCACAACAACGTCGCACACAGCAAACAACTCTATACCGCCCGCTAATTTCGATTTTTCTTTACGCACGCCGCGTGCCATCACGCTCAATCGTCCATCCGGAGTCAGTAAATCAAGCACGCGATCAGCTTCGCCATAATTCGTTCGGCGCAACACTATAGCGCGCGTCCGAGACGTTTTCATGCCATGCCTATGGTGACACTTCGCACCGCAGCTACTACGTCATCAGGCCGCATAGAAGCACTGTCGAGCAATCTTTTTACTCCATATGGTTCAAGGTCTTCAAGCTTTAAATCAAGTTGTCCGCCACATACAATAACTGGTATTTTAGCCGTATCGACATATGTCTGTAGTTCATGTAAAAGACCTAGTCCACTCGTACCACTTAGTAGCAGGCTCATCACGATTGCCTCGGGTAACTTTTCGTCTATCATGTCTATGGCGGCGTAGCCATTCGATGCTCTAGATACCGTAAAACCGTTCTTTGTTAGTACGCGCTCATAATGATCGCCAAGCCATGGCTCACTTTCTACAATAAGTACCGTTTTATTTGCAGTGTCGTCGCTCATAATAAACTTGTCTGTCCGGAAACATGTAAATCCACGTAAAACGTCGCACCGTCTCGATGACGAATATGCCCAACCACGCTGTCCATCATTTCCGCCAGACGTCGAGCGGCAATCAGCCCCATGGCACTTGTTGTCGGTCGAGTTGAAATTGGAGCTGCCGCACGTCGTGCCACGCGACCTTCGATACGCTGCCACATGTCAATCGGTACTGCAGGACCATAATCTCGTACTCCAATTCGCACGTAGCTACCGTGACCACTGATTGTCATGCGAATTGGGTGATTCTCAGAACCATAGTGAAGTGCATTGTCACCAAAACTCATCAATATCTGCTGTAGTACTCGTCTATTGCCGACCAATAGCGGCACCCTAGAACGTGAACGAAGTGTAATTTTCTGACCATGCGCCGTAAACAACGGCGACAATTCGTGTATAACTTCCTGACACACGCTTACAGGGTTAATTGGTTCAAGTAAAAATGATTGTTTATCGTTCGTCGCCATACTGAGGCTTGACGCCAAACGCAATGCCCGCTCGCTCGTCAATGTCAACTGCTTACTAAGCAACTCCCTCTCTCGTTCCGACAACGAGTCTGCCGAAATTGCTAATCCCAACTGACGCAAAAGTATAAGTGGCGATATTAACTCGCCAGCCGCGGCCATAGTCAGTGTAGAGTCATCCAACAAACTCTCCGTAATCCCTAATCGACCCATCGACTCACTACTCATCACTGAATTTAGTGTAGCACGCAATTACCACATAAAATGCTGTATTAAAATCGTCATATGCAGAGCCCCCACAACAACACACCCTGCAGACTGAAAGTAGTCCTTTTTCGAGATATAGCTAAGAGTTAAATGTGACCGTACGGATAAGTGCGCTGAAGTCGTCCTTGAAGGTGTCTTTCGCATCGGTACGTAGTGTAATCGTCTTGTCGCGGCAGCGATAGATCACCGCGTCACCACGTATATCACTGCTGAAATCGCCAGACAATCGCGTATACGGCTGTCCATTAGACGAGCCCGTAGAAGACAGCAGCTTACCTGTCTGTATAAGGTTTTGATACTGGGCAAGTACGTTGTCATAATCTCGCTGTTCAATCAATACGCGAAGTGCAAACTGTTGTGAATCAGTTACATTCGGTACAATACCCGGGTTTAAGTAAGCCTTATAATTACCCCCGTTAACAAGTTTCTCAGATTCGTATGCGCTCCACGTCCTTGGGTACTGGAATCTAAGACCGCAATAATCATCAGGGGCTTTAAATGTCTGATTCGGTTGTTTTGCCTCCTCGAGATACTTCGCCTCGTCTCGAGTCGACTGATCTTCCTTAGCCTGCGCAACTTTAATCGCAATTTTTTGATCAAGATTACTCTGTGCATCTTGGTATGCCACAAATGCCCAGATACCGAAAGAACCGAGACCAAGCACTAATACACTAAGACCGATGACGGCCACCATTAATCCTGAAACGACGCCTGATTCATTTTTATGCAAACTCATGAGTGTCATTATACTTACGCTTCTTACGTCTGTAAAGAGAGTTTACGGTTCAAAAAGATAAAGATCATGTGCATGAAGTTTTTTTACTGGCTTAACTCCGCGCAAACCAGCCCCGTATGTAATACACAAGAGTGGTTGGCCATGCTTTTTCACATGATTCCTTAATTTGTTTGCCAGCTTTTCAGAATCGCGCGAAACCGAAAACACATAAACCACTGTTGTATCCGCTGGAAAATCGATCAACCACATATCAGCAAGTTTTGTTGTTTGACGCTTGTCGCCCACCGCCAATATACGGCTAACGAACACAAGAACCGGATTCAATTCGTAGCCTATAGCACGCGCACCGTAGCTTGTTGCTAAGCGCAAAATAACACCGTCCCCCGAACCCAAATCAACCAATATGTCGCTCGATTTCAATTTATATAATTTTGTCAGGGCCAACTTAACGTAGCGACGATGACTCGGCAGGTAGGGAGCGCCTCGAAAGACGACAAATCCAAACGTGAAGACAACAGCAAAAAGTACCCAAAACCATGCCATCATACGTCGGCGTCAGTATCCGTCTTAAATGATTTCTTAACTAGTTGTATATCGTTAGCTACGACCTCTAAGTCGCGCTCGATCTCCGTCGCTAATTTAGCCGCTTCCTTCAATTTAGTACTCGCCTGCTCCAGCTCAAAATCTTCTCCCTCAAACCACGCGACGAGTTTATCTAGTTCTTCAATCTTTTCTTGTATGGTTTTGTCACTTTTGCTCATAATGTTCAATCCTTGCCTTTATTATAGCTCTACTCAGTTCGATGTCGATCAGACCTCCTTCGTTTAGCTGCCCACGGACAATCGCATAACCGCGCTCCAACACGCGCTGAGGATCCAATTCAACGAGTAGCCTTCGCGTTTGCATTATTTGCTGGCGACGCCAATCGAGCTTCTCTTCAACTTTCTCAGTTGCAGTTTCAATACTTCCCTCAAGCTGTCTACGTAAACCATCAAGCAGATTAAGCACTTTCGGCACAAGAGACTGCGCCTTGAATCGTGAAGTACGAATAACGTCTTGCCGGTCGGGCACGATAATCTGCGCAGCATTACTCGGCGTAGCCGCTCGAACATCCGCCGCTAGATCACAAAGTGTCATATCCACCTCGTGACCTATGCCAGTTACAACAGGCACGCGACTCGCTGCAATCGCCCTCACCAGGTGCTCGTCATTAAATGCCGCCAAGTCATCCGCACTACCGCCACCACGAATCATAACGATTATCTCTGGCAGTTCCTCCTGAGTATTAAAATAGTTCAGCGCTCTGATAATCTGATCCGGCGCATCATTTCCCTGCACCGTTACTGCCGCCACGTCTACACGCAGCCCACCCCAACGATCATTAAGTATCTTTATAAAATCTGCGTATCCTGCCGCCTGCGGACTACTAACAACAGCGATATGCCGAGGTATGCCAGGTAACTGTCGCTTGCGTTCAAGTGCAAAGAGACCCTCTTTGTCTAGTTTTGCTTTTAGTAATTCAAAACTTTTCTTTATACTTCCTTCACCGCTTAGACGAACTGCCTTAACGGTGAGACTAAACTTTCCCCATTGGGTTAGTTTTGGCGTTGCCGTTACCACTACCTTCATACCGTCCTCAATCGGCACGCGCAACTGAAACAGCATCATGAAACAGCCGACACTACCACCTTCATCTTTGAGATCAAAAAAGACAAACTTACCTTGATTAACCTTAAAACTAGCGATCTCACCCTCAACCTCAATCAACGGGTACGCATAATCCAGCGTCTGATTGACTACTGCTATAAAGTCACTGACTGTCAATTTTGGGGCCACGACCATTGTCTCCGTACTTCGTCAAAGCGTATTGATAGAACACGTAGCCAAGTGCAATCGTACCCATCAATATAACGACGCGAGCCAGCAAGATACCAGCAATAGCAACGTCTCCAGCTATACCCGCGAACGCCAAAAACGTCACCATGATAGCCTCGTACACTCCCGCGCCACCAGGTGTCAGCACTATAAATCCAGCTACGCTTGCCACACCGTAAGCAATTAAAATCGGTGCCGGGTTAAACACTTCACCAAGCGACCAAAATGCAATCATAAATAATCCAGCATCACCAAGTGTATAAATGAGTCCCCATATAAACGGTACTACCAGTAATTTTTTGTCATGTTTAAGTTCCAAAAAATCAGAATGCATATCATCCAAAAAGTCCTTAATCACATCATGCCCTAATAATTTCCGACGTTTACCAAGCGTCACGCGTCTGGTCAGCATGTTGATCGTGTCAAATAGCCAAACAGCAAATTTATCAATCCTACGCCTACTACTCAATACGTAAATCAACGCCAAAATTACCAGGAATATACCACCAAAAAGCCCAGCGCTTGCCAATATAATCCACCTGTTAATAGTACCGTCAACGGTTACGGCGAATAGTGCCACAAGTAACAAAACCAGAAATGCAATAAATGTCATAACATGACGCACCACTTGCGCCATCGTTGCACGACCCGCCCCTATGCCAAGGTGATTCAATCGCCACGTCAAATAAGACACTCCACTCACGCCGCCACTTGGCAACACATGGTTAACGAAATTTCCTTCGAGTGCAATTCTTGCTAACTCCCAATTACTGGTTTTTTTCATCTGCCCCTTACCGCGCAAATATGAAAAGATCATCTCGCCGCCTGCATAATAAACCAATATCTGAAGAGGTATCATAAGCGCTAAAATCCATAAATTAACCTGCCCAAGGAGATCCCACGCTTTAATAAGTTCCTGCCTGGAAAGGAACAGGACAATCGCAAGTAGTACCACTGTTACCAGGCTCAACCATGCACGAAAAGACATGATTTTAGTATATACTAACGCTATGTATATTGCGATGCTAGGTCGCCAGCCCGCTATCAGTATGGCCGAACTTGAACGTACGTTTGATGACGTACGTTGGTTTTCTCATGACATGGCACTTGTTAATACGGACGAACTCGACATCGAACAGCTTGGCGGAACCGTCAAAGCAGGGCGCGTTATTCTAGAGCTAAGCGGAGCCGATTGGCGCAAGACCAGCGTGGAACTTGTCCGTACTTATTTTGAAAAATGGTCGTCCGCTACTGGTAAAATAACGCTCGGTGTCAGTGTGTACGGATTTAAGGTATCGCCTCGTGACGTACAACGAACTGGTCTCATCTTAAAATCACAGCTCAAATCAAAAGGAGTTAGCTTACGACTCGTCCCTAACGAGCAGCCCATTCTTAGCACAGCCACCAGTCACCACAACAAACTAGGTCTTTCGCCTAACAAGATTGAGCTACTTGTTGTCCGCGGCCACGGCGGCAAAGTAGTCATAGCTGAAAGTACAGGTTCGCAAAATATTACAGCTCTCGCCCGTCGTGACCAAGCCCGTCCAGCCCGTGACGCGTTCGTCGGTATGTTGCCCCCGAAATTAGCACAAATAATGATCAACCTCGCCAAGCCCAGTGGCCGTCCGCCCGTTATTCTTGATCCATTCTGCGGCACTGGAGTCATCTTACAAGAAGCCGCACTCATGGGCTACGATGCCAATGGCACCGACTTATCCGAAAAGATGGTTAGCTATAGTCAGCGGAATCTTGAATGGCTTAAAGAAAAATACAATACTCGATCACGACTAACAGTAAGTGCCGGCGACGCCATGACGACCATCTGGGACCAGCCTATCGATGCCGTCGTTTGCGAATCCTATCTTGGGCAACCGTTCAGCGCGCCACCATCCCCCAAGAAATTAGAGGAAGTCGTTGGTAACTGCGATCACATCATCTCTGGCTTCTTGGCAAACATTTCAAACCAAATCGAACCAGGCACACCACTTTGCGTTGCCGTTCCCTCATGGCGCGGAGCAAATGACTGGTTTACTCACCTACCCCTGATTAAAAAACTTGATCAGCTCGGCTATAAACAAATTGAATTTAAAAATGTAAATGCAAAAGACCTACTTTATTACCGTCCAGATCAAGTCGTAGCCCGCGAGCTGCTAGTACTTGAAAAAAAATAATAGGCCTCTATTGGCCTAATAAAAAAAATAGCAGGTAAACCAGCTGGGGTATATCGCCCCAATCAGTCTACCTGCTTATGCTCCTAGAAACGATAGCTAGCGTTAGATTAACTAATCACCCAAGCTATCAGCCAGACACATCCCACGGCTAATACAACAGTTGCAACTACCATCACGGTAACAACAAGCAGATTAACCAGATTGGAAACACCCGGAATCCTGTCTATGCGCAACATTGGCGCTCCCTCCACTCCTAGCTCCAATATACTCATACCATACAAATTTTTAACCATTTCGTCAACTTATTGTTTCAGAATATTCATACCTAACAGGGGTTGACGTGAAGGTAATTATCCTATACAATAGTCTAGAATTTTGATACTAACTAAGGAGTTTACTCGTGTCACATGTCAAAGCTGGCGGTTCCAGCAAAAATATCCATGATAGTCCCGGTCAACGTCTAGGCGTTAAGCGTTTTGGTGGCCAAAAAGTCAATGCCGGCGAGGTACTCGTCCGACAGACAGGTTCCACTAAAGTCGCTGGTCCTGGTACTTACATAAGCCGCAACTTCACTATTCATGCCGCAGTTAGTGGCACAGTTGAATTTGCAAAGGTTAAAAAGACCAAGTTTACCGGCAAGTCCGTTCCTCGAACGCAAGTCATGGTTAAATAATACCGCTTATAAACAAAATGGCCCCAACGGGGCCATTTTTTTATGAAGTCATACCCAGGTGATGCTTGACTCGTTCAACCACATCACCAATGACAACTTGCGACTTAACTAAATAATCATCAACGCCGAGAGTTTCGGCTTTTTCCTTATCTTTCGGCTGGCTAAGCGCCGTTAGCATGATGACGCGTATATTGGCCGTTTCGGGAGTGTGACGAAGTATATCTAGTACGTCAAACCCGCTTATCTTCGGCATCATCGCATCTAAAAGGAGTAAATCTGGTTGGATTTCCTTTGCAGCCTGAAGCGCCTCTTCGCCGTTATGAACCTCATGGATCTCAAAGCCTTCCAGTTCCAGTCGAGAGCGATACACTGCCGCCAAAGCTTCATCATCCTCAACAAGCAAAATCTTCTTACCAGACGTGTCGCCAACAGGCTGTTCGTCTTCTTGGTGGTACTGGCCATCTACCGTCGAACTATTATCGCCGTCCGGGACATCCGAGTGCTCTTCGGTACTATCTTGTGCCGTGTCGCCAGAATTATCTCCTGACTCATTGCTTTCGCCCTGATCGTTCTCTTCGTGTCGATCATACATGTCATGCAAATCATTTGAATCAGAACTACTCTGCGACTGGTCATCACGGCGCTCTTCTTCGAAGCCGCCCGAGCCCTCTTGAACCTCAGAAGACTCGTCTACGACTTCATTATTTCCTTGATCTTGAGAACCGAATCGATCGAATTGATCCTGCTCATTTTCTTGTTTTTGTTTATCTTCTTGATCTTGCATATGCTTTTATACTACTACACCGCTTGCCAAACGTCTACTGGCCCAAATACTTGATGGCAGCATCGAGCTGCGGGTCGCGACCAGCAACCACGTCAGACGCTGTCAGCGATACCGTTTTATCTGGTGTAATACCTTGTTTATTAATATTTTTACCATTCGGCGTATACCATTTCGCAACTGTAACTTTCAAGACTGCGCCATTTGGAAGATCGAGAAGTTTTTGCACGCTTCCTTTGCCAAACGTCTTTTCTCCAATCAGTGTCGCCGCATGATGGTCCTGTAATGCACCAGCAACGATTTCACTGGCACTAGCGCTTGAACCATTCACTAACACGACCGTCGGTATACCATCGAGCACAGGGTCGTTACTAGATCGCAATTCGTCAGTAGTCACGCCGTTCGTTCGTTCACTAACAACAAGCTGATCGCGTAACCATATACCAGCTACATTTTGAGCTGCAGTCAACAGTCCACCACCATTACCGCGAAGATCAAGTACAACCGCCTTTACATTGTTCTTCTTAAAGTTCTCCGCAGCCTTACGCGCACTATAACTTGTAGTTTCATCAAATCGCGTGAGCGTCAGTATACCTACTCCATTTTGAATCTTACTCTCAACGCTTGGTGCAGTAATTTTTGCTCTCGTAATCGTAAAGTCCTTTATATCGATTCCTCGCTGTATGGTCAGCTTAACGGGCTTTCCTATGTTGCCACGGATCTTATTGACCGTATCATTGACAGACCAACCAGAGGTTGATTTTCCATCAACTGCAACGACAGTATCACCAGGCAATAGCCCTGCCTTCATAGCCGGCGAATCAGGTAGCGCCCTGATAATCGTCACCTTGTCATTGCGATTACCAATCTCAGCACCAATACCACCGCCAATATCGCCATTTAAGTCTTTGTTGAAGTCATTAGCTTCTTTTTTATTCATATAGATAGTGTAATTGTCACCTGCCGCCGCTACTAATCCACGGCTAGCGCCCTCAATCAATGACTGATTACTCAGCGTGCCATCAAAGTTTGCTTTGAGCTCACGAAATGTCGTCTGTACGCTTGAAAGATCCAGCGTATCTGATGTCACCTTAACGCCAAACGTCGGAGCTATCAGATTAACAATCTGATCATTGCGCGTACCGGCACTATAACCAAGTAGAAAAACCAGTGCCAGCGAAAGCACAAATGCGCCAGGAGTAAAACTCCACTTTTGTTCAGTTTTTTTCGTATTCACTTGCATCTATTATAGCGCAAAAAGCTTAAGAATAACTCAAGAGCCTAATTTTACTACAATAAAAACTCTTCGCTCGGATTTTTTAGAAATAGATGTATGTATCGTATGTCGCAGCCGACACGCGCATCTTACTGTAATTGCCCCAGCCTGGGCCACCTGCATTGTAATAATTGTACTGGCTTACGTCGACGGTACCATCACCATTAACCGCCTCTACCCAAACGGCGTGGCCATACTCACCCGCCGAAATGATGCCAATTGAGTTAACACGTGGCGTGTTGCCAGTCTCGTAACCAGCCGCCACAGCGCTGGAAGGCCACTGATTTGCATTCCCCCAATACATCGGGAAATTGCCACTGTAATGCCCTGCACGCCACGCTGCATAACTAACACATTGTCGGCAACCGTAGCCTAAGGCATCCGTACCATCACCGTACGTACCACCATGTGAATATACATTCGAATCAACCCAACAACCAGCTTCCCACGGGTAACCGCCCTTGTTCGGATCGCCTGGCAAGATATTCGCAGGGATACCACCGCTAGCAGCACGGATAGCAGCTTCAATCGCTTCCTGCTGCTTTTGCTGGACCTCTAGCTTCTGACTTTCACGCTGAGACACTAGGCTAGCATACGCAGCCTCCTGACCTTTCGTTTGAGCGATTAGTTGCGCTAACTGATTTTGTTTTGCCACAAGAGCATCCTTAGCCTGCTTTTGTTCGGCAATCACTCGGTCCACATCCTTTTTCTGTTGCTCTAGAAGCACCTTGGTACTTTTAATAGTCGTGATTGCAGTCACTAAATTATCACGAATGGTATTGCGGTAAGCCTGCTTGTCTACAAAGTCGGCAATACTTTTACTACTAGCGAGCATTTCAAGTGGTGATACGTCACTATCCACATACAAATTGGCAATCGTGTCACCAAGTGCATTTTGATTATCAATAATCTTCTGTTGATTGTCCGCGATCTGTTTGCTAAGTTTATCGTGCTCGGCCTGCTTTAAATTAATTTGCTTCTGAATGACGTTTGCTTGCGCCTGAAGTGCACTCTTCTCTTTTTTCAAGGAGTCAGTTTGACCGCTTAACTTCTTTGCTTGCGCTTGATAGCTATCGATTTCAGACTGAATTCGAGAAATCTGGTCATCGAAACTATCAGCCTTTACCACCTTGATAATCTGAAACGGTGTTGTCGCGACAAACAAAAGAGTTACCGTGAGTATTGCTAGTTGTTTCGCGGTAATTTTTATTTTCACGACCGGCATGGTGGACCATCGTTTCATTCTGGGGTGATTATAGCATAAGCACTATGATTTGTCCAGATACGGACTAGGCGTTCGGGAAGCGAAGAAAGATAACGCCAGAATTTTTGATCCACATAGTACTGTATTCACCGGTTCCATAGAAGTTATATTGGCTCACAAACACGTTGTCACCGCTCACCGATTCTACAATCATTGCATGTCCTATAGGCGAAAAGGGATACGTTGCCGGTAGAATTACTGCATCGCCGGGCTGAGGAGAGCCAACCTGGAACGCACCGCTGTATGCAGGCGCGCTGTAAGTCCACTGGCCTGCATTACCTTGTCCGTTGAAATTACCGACATATTTATGGAACCGCGCCGAAAGAGCCCAGGCTACGTAACTAACACATTCTCTGTTGTATAAACCCCATGGATCAGCATATGTATCTTGACCGCCACAGTATGGATATCCGCCGCCGCCACCGCACCCTTGGTTACCGCTCCAACCCCAGTACTGGAAATTACCGACGACTCCGCTATTACCGCTACCCGCAGCAATGAGCGACGCGTAATAGGCTCGTTGAGCCGCAGCGGCCGAAGCAATCTGGTCCTTAGCGCTACTCACAAGACTTTGATATGCAGCTTCTTGACCTCGAGTCTCATTTACAAGCTGCTGCTGCGTTGCCTCTTGTGCTGCTAGCTGATTATTTTGAGCCTTAAGCTGGCTCAATACCTTTTCAACTGCCTGTTTGTCACTATCAAGACGTGCTTTTAATTGCTTAATCTGGGCAATTGCACTATTCAATTGATCCCGAACAGACGACCTATACTCCTGTTTGTCTACAAAATCACCAATATTCTGGCTACTCGCTAATAATTCAACCGTCGAGATATTGTCATCGACGTATAGGTTCGCAAGTACGTCACCGAGTACATTTTGGGTTTTGGACAATTTTACTTGGTTTGCGGCAATATCAGCCTGTAACTTCTCGTGCTTTTTCTGATTAATTTCAATTTTAGTCTGCAACGCATTAATCTGCGCACCTATTTCGTAGAGCTTGTTTTGCAACGTATCTGCTTTGGCTCGTAACTGATTTGCTTGTGCTTGGTACTCATTTGCTTTGGACTGTAGTGATGCAATCTGATCATCCCACTCGTCGGCAAGTGCGTGTTGTACATACGCAAGTGGCACGCTCACTGCAATCAACAGTGCCATACTAGCCAGTAAGAACCGTCTAGGCAAGAATCTTCGGCGGAAAGTGGTGGACGCCTTTTTCATATGTACTTCTATGGTAATACTACCCTGTTTCTGCGTCAATACGCTTAAGCTTATACTTATCAAAGTTTGAGGTACTTACGAGTCGCCAGTAATGACGAAACTACACCTATTGCCGCACCAACAAATATCATGGCTAGCAGCAAGAACGGCATATATTGTGTCACAATATGAATCGTATTCGAAATCGCAATCTGATAACTATCAAGCGAATCCTTTACAGCATACAATATCGCCACGCCGAGTCCAGTCGCAATGACGGCCGCAATAAAGCCGTACACGACTGCCTCTACCACAAACGGCCCGCGTATAAAGCTACGATCCGCACCAATGAGCTTCATCATCTGAATCTCTTCTCTGCGGTTAAATATAGCCATACGAATGGTATTAAAGATGATTAGCGACGAGATAATGATAAAGATAGCACTAGCAAGTAGCCCTGCGTTCTGAGCAAATTGAATAGCTATACCGATATTCTGAATGGCACTGCGTCGCTCACCACTAAACGACGGTTGACGATTTGGGTCTGCATATTGTTTATATAGATCATCATTTTTGACGAAGCGATCCAGCTGCGAGGGGTCATTAATGTCAACGATATTCACCCGGAACGTCCCCGGAAACTTGTTCGTAGCTTCGTTAAGCGCTTCAAGTGTCTGTGCATCGCCCTTGTTTTGATCGGCGAAGTCAGACCGCGCCTGGTCGGGACTAACGTAACGCACGCGTTTTACGCCGGGAAGTTTTGCTATTTTGTCCTGAATCTGGCTGGCGGCATCGCTAGGCGTGGTCGTCTGAACATAAATCGACATATCAGTCTTCGCCTTAATGGCATCGACCGTATCCACCAGCACCTGCCGTGCGACAAGTGTCATAAAGATAATCAGCAGTGTAATTGTCATAACTGCCGTCGCAGCGACTGTTAGCCAAGCATTACGACTAAAGTTATTTACACCATAGCGACACATACGCACGAACGTCAGCCACTTGCGGCGCGTTTGCTTACTCTGTGTTAATGCTCGAGGTGCGTTATTTTTTCCCATACTACTGCCTATAACTTCCCTGCGCCTGATCACTGACTACCTTGCCATGATCCAACGTAATGACTCGACGCTTGAGTTTGTTCACGATTTCAACATTATGCGTTGTAAGCAACACTGTCGTTCCGTATTTATTGATCTTCTCGAGTAACCGTACAATATCCCAGCTGTGTTTTGGGTCCAGGTTGCCAGTAGGTTCGTCCGCTATCAATATTTTTGGCTGACGTACAACCGCACGCGCAATTGCTACGCGCTGACGCTCACCGCCAGAAAGCTGATGCGGAAACTGACTTTCTTTACCAGTTAATCCTACGAGTTCAATGACTTTTGGCACAGTATTTTTAATCTCATGACCAGTCATGCCGGCAATTTCTAAAGCAAACGCAATATTTTCATAGACAGTACGTTGTGGTAGTAATTTAAAATCTTGAAAAACAACGCCAATCTTGCGACGCAGTAAAGGTATGTGCTTGTCTTTAAGCGTGTCATAGTCAATACCTCCAACGACAATCTTGCCGCTAGTCGGCTTCTCTTCTCTGGTCAACAATTTAAGCAAAGTCGATTTGCCTGCACCACTAGTACCAACGATGATAACGAACTCTTTAGGTTCGACATGTAAACTGATGCGGTTTAATGCCGACTTATTGCTGTTTTTTCCGTACGTTTTCGTAACCCTATCAAGAAGTATCATTGCTTTTCATATTATAGCATAAGTATTGTTTAATAAGAACAAGTGAAATCAGTATTTCACATCTATTTTCTGCACTTTATGGCGGACTTATACACAAACAATAAGTAGATTAAAACAGCGGCTTTGAGAATGCCGTTTCAACGTTATCTATAAGCCTACGAAGAAGCTATTCGCCTAATTGTGATTCCAGATAGGCTTCTATAAAGCCATCAATCTTGCCGTCGAGCACCGCCTGCGGATCTTTCTCTTCATATTTAGTACGAGTGTCCTTCACTAACGTATACGGATGTAGTACATAGTTACGGATCTGTGAGCCCCAGTTTGCCGATTCTCCAGCGCGTAAATCAGCAATCGATTCAGCATGTTGTTCCATCTGTAATTGGGCAAGCTTAGAACGCAAGATCTTCATAGCCGTTTCCTTATTTTGCAACTGGCTGCGTTCGTTCTGAATCGCCACAACCAAGCCAGTCGGCACATGAGTCACTCTCACGGCGCTATCAGTCGTATTGACTGACTGACCGCCATGGCCACCCGCGCGATAAACATCAACTTTCAAATCTTTGTCATCCAACTGCACTTCATCCGGCGTATCAATTTGCGGCAAAACCTCCACCAGCGCAAAGCTCGTCTGGCGTAAATTATCGCTATTAAATGGACTTAGCCGTACCAGCCTGTGAACACCATTTTCAGACCGCAATTTACCGTAAACATAGGGGCCGGTTATTTCGATGACACTTGACTTGATCCCAGCTTCCTCGCCAGCTGAGCGTT